>JBAYNS010000068.1:0-6622 GCA_041678625.1 Candidatus Peribacteraceae bacterium | reverse complement strand
GTGATCTCTGAGAATATTCCTTTTTTGTCATCGCTACCGTTTTTAGAGCACCCCCGTATGTTTCCAGGGAGGTCTGCCCATGAGTATCATGTAGATGCCAGCTGTAAATGTGGCGATGCCTGCAGCAATGCCCAATGCCGCAGGCGTCATGCTCAATATTTTTTCTATTCCTGCGTGCGTTGTCTGTGTCACCGAGCCGACGGCTGGGTCAATACTGGCTTTTAGTAATTCCAGACGAGTGGTGGTCAGAGCTTTTACTCCTTCCACACTTTCTGTGCCGGTGAGAATTGGCGGGGGAATGTCGGCACCGCCCAGTATCGCCATATGTTATTATTATAACATAAAATATAATATTTGTTAATCCTCAGCATTCCTCCGTATTCTCACATGTTTTCCTGTAGAAAATGTTCATGTGTGTCGTGACCATCTCCACCGTGAGAGTGCTCCGGTGCGAAAATGGCCAAACTTGCCATCACGGCAATACCCGCAAGCAGAAAGGCGAATTGAATAAAGGAACGTGCAGTGCGCGTTTCTTTGTGCAGCTCTGGAATCAGATCTGCTGTGGCGATATAGAGAAAGTTCCCTGCAGCAAGTGGCAGGAGCACCGTCTCTATACCTTCGATATTCGTAGAAAGTACCAGAACGAAGAGCGCACCAAGAACAGCCGTGAGTGCGGAAAGAAAATTCCAGAACAATGCGCGCTTCCGGGTGAAGCCGCTGTGTAGCAGTACAGCGAAGTCACCGATTTCCTGTGGTAACTCATGGAAAGCCACGGCTACTGTTGTGGATATTCCCAGAGGGATACTAACCAAGTAACTGGTGGCAATCAGCAGTCCGTCCAGCAGGTTGTGTACTGCATCACCGATGAGAATCATAAGGCCGGCAGGATGAACGTGTCGTTTACATTCCAGCGAGTGGCAATGGTGCCAATGAATCACACGTTCCATTAGGAATGAAAACACGATGCCTGTGAGCATCAGTGCAAGAGCGCCGGAAATATTCGCTGAGCATGTCGTGACTATTTCCGGCAACAGATGCAGGAATACCGTGGCCAGCAGTGCTCCCGTAGAAAAGCTGACCAGAGAAAGAAGCAACTTCTTTATATATTGTTCCTTCAATGCCAAGAATGCCGCGCCCACAAGAGAGAGCAGGCTGATAAGAAAAACACTACCGAAAATAAAGATATTGGTGGACATGGCGTATCGTGGAAAATGGAGAACAAAGTGTACGAATGCCATTGTCCTTTTTTGCGCAGCAGCGTCAAGTTATTGCTCGGTTATTGTCTCGTTTCTCCTCATCTTTCTCTGTATGAATATTTCGATGCGGGTACACTGCAGGTATGTCTCCTATCAGCGCGGATCGTATTCTGTATTGCGATGATCATTTGCTTGCCGTAGCTAAACGCAGCGGCGAGCTTACGGTGCGTGGCAAGGGAGCTCTGGGCAAACTGCCGCTCTTTGATCTCCTGAAGAAAGACTATCCGGGATTGCGCGTATTGCATCGGCTGGATTTTGAAACGTCGGGAGTGGTGCTCTTTGCGCGGACGAAAAAGGCGTATGAGGGGATTCGGGCAGTAAAAACAGGGGATTGGCGCAAGACGTATCATGCCTTGATTGAGGGATGTCCTGCACGGCTTACGGGCACAATCCGCACGCCGCTTCCTGCGCGGGGGCAGGGGCTTGTGCCTGCACAAACGCGCTACCGCATTCTGGAACGTTTTGCCCTTTGCAGTTACGTTGAAGCCGTTATCGAAACCGGAAGGCACCACCAGATCCGAAGGCATTTTGCAGAGATCGGACATCCGCTCCTTCTTGATCGGGAGTACGGCAATGCGCGTGCTAATGCGCAGTTCAGCCGAGAGAGCGGCTATAATAAATTCTTCCTCCATGCGTTTGTCATTGATCTCCTTCATCCGGTTACAGGGAAGAAACTGCATATCGAAGCACCGTTGCCGAGAGCTTTTACGGAAGTGTTGAAGCGCTTAAGAGATAGGAGATAGCGTTAAAAAAGCTCCGGGATGAGGAGCTGCATCATGACCAACGTCAGGTCAACCGCGAAGAGCCTTTCAGGCTTCGGTTGGGCGCGCGGCCTTCCTATTTCGAGGGAACGCAGACCTCATCCCGGATAGGTCCCTACCGCGCTGGTTGGTAGGGAAGAGAGACTGTATGACTGCCATAGATCATTGTGAAGCAAAAACACAGTTTTCTTACAGGGGTTCACCCGCTACCATGAGGGCGATGCGCGTCCTCTCCGGTATCCAGCCATCGGGCCAGCTCCACTTGGGGAACTACTTTGGGTCCATAAAGCCCAATCTGGAATTTTTGAGCAAAGCCGATGAGAGCTTCTTCTTCATCGCGGATCTCCATGCACTGACGTCCATGCAGGATCCCGCTGCGCTCAAGCAGGCGCGTGATGATATTATTCTGGATTACCTTGCCTGTGGATTCGATCCGCAGAAGGCGATCATCTATGAGCAATCGCGCATTCCCGAGCACACCGAGCTCATGTGGATTTTCAACTGCATTACACCCATGGGGCTTTTGGAACGAGCTGTGTCTTACAAAGATAAAGTGCAGAAGGGGATTGCCGCTACTGCCGGACTCTTCACCTATCCCGTGCTGATGGCTGCGGATATCCTCCTCTATAATGCGGACAAAGTGCCGGTGGGCAGCGATCAGAAACAGCACGTGGAAATTGCGCGGGATCTGGCGGGCAAATTCAATGCACTCTTTGGTCAAACTTTTACACTCCCGGAGCCCGTGATCCGCAAAGAGACAGCGGTCGTCCCCGGTATTGATGGTCAGAAAATGAGTAAGAGCTACGGCAACACCATTCCGCTTTTTGCGGATGAAGCGGTGGTAAAAAAGGCAATTATGAGCATCGTGACGGATTCGTTGGGAGCAAACGATGCCAAAAAACCGGAACAGTGCACTGTTTTTCAAATTCACCGATTGTTCCTCGCAGAGGCCGAGGTTAAAGCTCTCGAGAAAGAGTACAAATCAGGGCTCTCCTACGGCGATGCCAAAAAGCGCCTTTTTGAAACATTCATGGATGCGCTGGGTCCGCAGCGCGCCGCACGATCAACCCTCAAGCCCGCTGATGCGCGGGCAGTGTTGGAAGATGGCAGAAAACGTGCACAGGAAGTAGCTGGCGCTACTATGGCACAAGTGCGCGAAAGAGTGGGGCTCGCATAATTTGCACTCGGTGTTTTGTCGCATCTCCTAGCGCCCGATATGCTACTATCGCGATAAGTATTTTTCTGCTATAATATAAACGTCATACACACACAAACTATGCCACACATACACTCTCGCAGAATTCTCCCCGTTGTCTTAGTTGCCGCATTGGCCATGCCGCTCTTTGTGGATATGGTCGTTGGTCTTGCAAGTGGCCAGGAAACGATAGTCAGCTCAATCGTTTCCGTTGAGAGGAATGCTGTGCGTATCCGTGCAGAACAGCGACGCATGCAACGGCAGTTCTGGGATGCCATGCATCTGTATCAGGAACGTTTGAAAGCCGGAGAGGAAAGTCTGCCTCTGCCGGATATCAACGATGAACAGTCTCTCCTCTTTTATCTGCAACCTGCAGGAATTTCTGCAGTACAGGAACAGGAGGATGCCGTTGTTGAATCTGATACCGATGAAGCAGTGACTACAGACGACGCTTCGCATGAAGCAGCGGATGTTCCTGTGCTCGATCCCCGCGATCTTTCCTCCAGCGATCGCCAGTTGCTGCGCCGCTACGAGCGTGCGAACACCTGCCCGGAAAGTTTGCAAAATTACTTGCCGGGGTTCTATGAACTCTGTCTTTCCGTAACGGAAGATGCCTCTTCGGAACCGCTCCGTGGTTTGATCAACGTCAATCAACAGTTGCATTCCCAAAATGCTGCTCTGCCCAATACGCTCAAGTCCCGTTTACAGATGATCAAGGAAGCGCTCGACCGTTCAACGCGCCGCACGGATGGTACTGGCCCCATGCGGCCGACGCCCTATATCGGCGAATAGATACATCAAAAGCAGTATACGTTGAGGGAATTTCTCCAGTGTTTTTTGGTACATTCTTTGGCGGGTTCTGTAGGATGAATCGGATGTCAAAGATCATTCTTGCATCGGCGAGTCCGCAGCGGCGGCAGTTGCTTGAGCAGTTGGGCGTGCCGTTTTCGGTGATTCCCAGCACAGTGGATGAACAGCAGTGTGCCTGCCTGGATCCCCGTGAGCGTGCGCAGATGCTTGCGCGCCTCAAAGCGCAGGATGTTGCTCTGAGCAATCCTGCAGCGCATGTCATCGGATGCGATACGCTCGTGGTTGCTCCGGATGGTTCACTGCTCGAAAAGCCGCACAATGCTGCACAAGCACGAACGATGCTCGTGGCACAGAGTGGCGGCGTCTCACAGGTGCATTCCGCTATCAGTCTGCTGGATGCTGGAGGCAAACTCCATGAAGCCGTCTCTACATCCCGCGTGCATTTCCGTCCACTGAGTACAGCGGATCTGGATTGGTGGGTTTCCCTCGGTTTATGGGAAGGGCGTTCCGGAGCATTCCAGATTGATGGACCGGGGCAACTCCTGATTGATCATCTGGAAGGGGACTGGTCCGGTGTCGTCGGATTACCCATTGCGCTTCTGGGGCATTTGCTGCGCCAGGCTGAAATCCCGTTCCTCTAAAGTGTTTTTTCCATTTTCGTATCCATCCATTCTTTGAGTTCTTCGAAGATGGGAGTGGTGGAGGCGTAGCCTCTGAGCGCGCTGCGCATATTATCCGGCTCTGTGAATTCGTAAAAAGCTTTGCCGCCGGCTTCTTCTATCATCATAAAACCCGCAGCTAAATCCCAGAGGCGCGGTCCCAAAAAGAACACGCCGTCATTGCATCCTTTCAGAATCTCCCCGATTTCCCGTGCCGCGCAGCCGTAGTTTTCCACGTTTGCACAGAAGGGAGCAGAGACCATCGTGACACCGTCAATATCCTGCAGGCGATGTATCAGATTGGAACAGAGAATGGCATCATTCATATTGCGTGTGTTGCGCAATACCACGGGTTTACCGTTGAAGAATGCCCCTTTTCCCCGGATGGCGTAGAAGAGTTCGTTGCGTCGGGGAAGGAATATCACACCAATTTCGGTATCGCGTTCATTTTGCAATGCCAGAATGACGCCAAAGTCCTCACGTCCGTGCAGAAAAGGACATGTCCCATCAACGGGATCGATGACCCACGTGTAAGGACATCCCGGACTTCCGTTATGATCCGCTCCTTCTTCCTCACCCAGAATCCCGTGCTGTGGAAAGTGCTCCTGCAGACGTGAGACGATCAGCTGCTGCGACTCGCGATCAACGTCTGTCACAAAGTCCCGTGCCGTCGATTTTGTCGCGATACCCAAATTTGAGCCTGCCGTTTCCGGTCGGATGCTCTTCTGCCGTTTTGTGATGAATGCCCCTGCTTCCTTGGCAATGGCAATGGCAGTATCCAGCGTGTGGTGATGATCAAGACTCATATGGGATCTACCTGAGAGTCGCTTCCTTCGCCAATCAGTGTGCCAATATCGTCGCCCAAATTATAATTGCCGGTTTCACCACCCGGTTCGGGTACCTGCTGATCATCATTCTTCTTATCATCATCTTCATCATCGTCATACCACATAGGAGAGTGGGGAAAATACGATCCCATCATAGTATGATCAGGGTTTCATTGCCATTGTGTTTTTGCTGCATATCCTACAGATTTGGCAGCCGATATTCCTTCAGCAGTGTGCGTGCCCGTTCGCATGAGGGCATCATCTGTTCCACCAAGTTCCAGTATGCAGCGGAATGGTTTGGGTAACGCAGGTGTGCGAGCTCATGAATGACGACATATTTGAGCAGTGATGGCGATGTAAAGAGCAGTGCTGTATTGATCATAATTACTTTGCGTGGTGAGCAGCTGCCCCACTGTGTAGAGGCGAATTTCAGACACACACTGTTGATGCGCGCAGAGAATATCTGAGTATTGGTTTGCCGCACCATCCGTTCAATGCGCGGTAATTCTGCATCACTCAGGAGCTTCCAAAGAATTTGGTGCAGTCCGCGGCGGCGCAGGCGCGGACCTACGATGATATTCCATCCTCTGGCTGTTCTCTGTGTGCTTGTGCAGGAACCCGCTCGCAGCGAGAAGATATACCGTTTTCCTGTTGCCGTTTCGACGGTTGCCGAACTTTGTGTTCCATTTAGAAGAGGACCGAATGGATTGATGGCAATCCTCTGTTCATCTTCCAACACTTGCCTGGTCATGCGTCTGAGGAGGTTTTCTATATGTTCCTGCTCTTCCATGTTCGAGAGGTTGCGCGCCAGACGAATAACAATGGTTCCATTGTGAAATACCGCACGGGAATGCCTGTTGCGGGTTCGCTCAATGCGGTGCCGGATACGACGGTGAATTCCCATGAGCGCTCTAGTATAGAACGCTACGCAAGGGGATGGCAGGGACTTTCTCCAGTTGACGCTGCAGACGTCTTGGTAAGAACTCAGGGGCCTCTTGTGGCTCCTGGAGCGGCTCTATGACCACTTCCGGTTCCGGTGCTGCTGGGTGTAACTCTTCAGTCGGAGCCGATTCAGAGCAGGATTTCAGCCGGAGGATGGCTTGACTCATTATAG
>JBAYNS010000067.1:0-6645 GCA_041678625.1 Candidatus Peribacteraceae bacterium | reverse complement strand
TGTGTCGCCAAAGGCATCGACATGTTCGATTGTGTCCTCCCAATGCGCATCGCACGTCATGGCTCCATCATCCTCACTGACGGCACACAACTGAAAATCACGAAGAGCGAATTTAAGAACGACCACACACCAATCGATCCGGACTCCCCTTCCCCGATGAGTCGCACGCATTTAAAGAGCTACCTCCATCATCTTCTACGTGCAAACGAGAGACTCGGTGAAACCATCGCACAAATGCAGAACCTAGGAGTTACCCTTTGTACTATGCAACAACTGCGTTTGAATATTGATGACAGGCAACCAAGGCAACCGAAGCAAACAAAGATTGCATGACCGTTCTTTTAATGAATGGAACTGTTTATTGCTCTATCCAATCAATAAAATCAGACTTAGCGGTTTTTCAGTTTTGTTCCTTTGATTTCTTGCAACAAGATTAATTTCTATGATGAAAACATGCATAAGAGACCATATGAAGATCTTATCGTGTGGCAAGAATCATATAAGCTATGTTTATACATCTATCATGCCACCAAGAAATTTCCTCAGGAAGAACGTTTTGCGCTCACGAACCAACTGAGAAGATCTGCCTACAGCGTCCCTACGAATATTGCTGAGGGCAACATGAAACAATCCCGAAAGGAAAAGGCACATTTCTTGGAAATAGCACTCGCTTCTCTGGAGGAATTACACTGTGAATGTCGGCTTGCAAAAGATCTTGGTTATATCATGCATCAAGAATTCGCAACCATTGATCAACAAATCAATCGCATAAGCTATCTCGGCACAAAACTCCGCGCAGCGTTTCGCTAATCCTTAATTGCTTTGGAATCCTTGGTTTCCTTGGTTGCCTTTGTCTTTTTCTCAACCTTTTCCGCTGCAACGCTCTTGGTTCCACTCCCCACTTTTATCTTCGTCACCTCTATATCCGTGTAATCCTGCCGATGCCCGTGCACACGGCGGTAGCGCTTGCGTCTGCGCATCTTAGAAACGCGGATCTTGTCTCCTCTGCCGTGCTCAATAACTTTCACTTCTACAGATACGCCGCTCACGGTTGGCGTACCGATCGTAACGTCCGTGTCGCTCTTGGCAAGCAGCAGCACTTTTTCAAATACCACTGTTTTTCCCGGTTCCGCATCCAGGAGTGGCACGCGCAGTGCGTCTCCCTCGGAAACCTTCTCTTGAAAGCCGGCAATATCAACAATGGCAAACATCGTGGAACAAATGCCGATGAAGTGTACGCAAGCCGCGCCTCTTCCTCAAGGAAAAATTCGCCAATACTTGGCAACCCCTCCAGGTGGTACTTCCGTGGCAGCTTGGGATAGAATACACATGTCATGAAAATAGAAGGAAAGACCGTTGTCATTACCGGCGGAAGCAATGGGATCGGGTTAGCACTCGGACGGGTACTCATAGCGCAAAACAACCGAGTGTTCTCTTTTGATATTCGCAAGCCGGAAACGGAAGAACCCGGGCTCCTGCACATTCCCGTGGATGTGACGGACAGTCGACAAATCACAGCGGGACTCCAGGCACTCTCCTCCCCTATTGATATTCTGGTGAATAACGCGGGCATCATGCGCCGCGGCACCATGCTGGATTCCTCTGAGGAAGATTTTGACCTGCTGTGTTCTGTGAACGTGAAGGGTTCATGGCTCATGATCAAACATGCTGTTCCCCGTCTGCGCAAAGGCGCGACCATCGTACAGATGGCTTCGCGCTATGCGCTCAATCCCCGCACAGATCCCGGGCTCTATGGGCTGATGAAACAGGCTCAGTGGAACCTTGCGCAGTTGGCGGCGAAGACCCTCCCCCAGTTCCGCTTTGTGTATTTATTCCCCGGCCCAGTGGATACCGCTCTTGCACGTTATGAAGTGCCGGAAAAAGCTCTCAAGGAAAAAGAGCACATCATGCACTCACCGGAAGAATTGACTCAATGGATTGTGACGCTATTGGAGAACAGTAAAAAATCCAAACTCGTCTACAACGAGAAAAAACGGACGTATTCGGTGGAATGAGTTCTGTTCGGATAAAATCCTCGAATGATCTTTACTTAGACACCCAAATAATTCATTATGATAATAATGACCAAAGAAGCAGAGAAGATCATCGCAGCAACTTTTCAGGTTAGCAGACTCCTGCGACGTAAGATTGCACAGGCAGAAAACGGGGTGAAAAGTATCAACATGTTGCAGCTGTACGCTCTTTCCTATATTAAAGAACGGTACAAAGCGACCATGAAGGAATTTGCCGACCATATGCAAGTATCCCCTCCTTCAGCCACCTCTTTCATTGATCGATTGGTCAAAATGGGGCTGGTTAAACGTCTTCCTAGTCGCACAAACCGTAAAATTGTTCAATTGAAGCTCACCCCTCTTGGCAACTCCACGCTCACCAAAACCCTGCAACAGGAAAAACATATATTCCGCCCAATCGTAGAGGCACTCTCCAGAAATGATCAGCAGCACATGCTGCGCATTCTACAGTCCATCCTGCAACAGAAACACTCATAAGAACCGATCAATGAGCACGCAACTATGCTGCATCAAGTGCCGCAACCGACGAACTGTGTTTCTGAAACAAATAGTTGAGTTTTTCGCCGCCACTGTGCCAGAGGCCACGCAAGGATTTTGCCAAGTTCCCCGTTTCAAAGTTCAGGTAGAAAATCGGCACCATCACAAGGGTAAGCACTGTGGCAAATACAACGCCAATGGCTACGGTAGCCGCTAGATCGCCGAACATATCACCGCTGAAGATGAGGGGAATCATGCCCAGAGAAGTGGTGAGCGTGGTAATGAGAATGGGCTGTAACCGATCTTTCCCGGCATCCACAATCGCATCAATGATCGCCATGCCATCGTGTCTATTGCGGTTAATCCGGTCTACCAGAACAATCGCATCATTCACCACGATTCCTGAGAGTGCCGCCAAACCGATCATGCCGGGGAACGAGAGATTTTTGCCAAGAAGAACAAGTCCAAAGAAAACCCCGATCAATGCCAGAGGAATCGTACAGAGGATGATGAACACCTGCTTGAAGGAATTGAACTCGTACACCAGGATTGCAAAAATCAGGAGAATCGCGACAACTTCGGCCCATGCCAAACTCATGAACGACTCGTTGATATCCTCATTCTCTCCGCCGTAACGCACTTCGACTCCTTCGGGAATACCCACGGAAGACGCCAGATGTTCCTGAAGTCCTTTGACTACCTGCGCCGCAACGAACCCCTGCCGGACATTCGCGGTAACACGGACGATTTTCTCTCCATCCAGATGACGGATGGAAGCGACTGCGGGCTGCAGGGAAATTTCCACCATCTCTCCCAACGGCACATTGCCACGCGGAGTCGGGATGAGCAGATTCTGCAGATCGGCAACGCTCTTGGGTTCAAAACGGCAGATGGTTTCCTGATCGCGCATTTCACGAATACGCGTCAGCGGATTCTGCATGCATTCCTCATCACGGAAATCCAGACGAACGACGATGGGCGTCTCTTCACCGGAGCGAATGATATTGATCGAATCATCACCGAACACAGAAGTGCGCAGAATCTGCGCAATCTGACCACCGGTAACACCGAAGTACGTCAGTCGGTCCCGTTTTGGCACAAAGTAGAAATCACCAGTGGAAGTGGCGATGTCGTTGTTCACTTCTTTGGTACCATCCACTTGCTCCAGTTCACGCTGTACGGTGCGGGCAAATTCTTCGAGTACCAACAAATCTTCGCCGATGATCCGCACTTCCACTGGTGCGCCACTGGGAGGACCGCTGGTTGCCTCACTGACGGTAACATGTGCATCCGTAATACTTTTAACCTGCTCGCGGAGAGCATCGGTAATCTCCTCGCTTGTGTGATCACGATCATCACTGCTCACAAGATTCACTGTGATGTTCGCTTCATTCGATCCGGCAGATCCAGAACTCACAATGCCACCGCCCTGAATACCACCCACCGCTGTACCACCGTACGTTGTGATGACTTCCTGTACCTCAGGCAGCTTTCGGATTAGTTCCTCCGCCTGTGCAGCAATGTCTCTGGTACGCTCAAGAGATGTTCCCGCCGCCGCCTCCACGGAAACGAAGAAGTAATCTTCATCGGTCACCGGGAACATCTGCACGCGGAGTATCCCGGTAACAGGGAGACCTATAGCAAGGATGAGCCCGATCCCCATGGCAAGGACCCATCTGCGCTGCGTTCGCGGTGCATGCAGAATGCCAGTGATCTTCTCGCCGTACCATTGGCGCACCGGAAGAATATACCGCTCCATGAAAGGAGGTTTTTCCTTCTGTTCGACCATTCCTCTTGCCAAAATCTTCGCCGCCACTGGCGGTACAAGCAGGATCGCCGTGAAGAGTGATGCCACGAGCGTAATGGTGATAGCCACGGGAATGTGGCTGACATACTGGCCGATGATGCCGCTCATGAGCGCCAGCGGGACGAACGCCGCAATGGTGGTGAGCGTTGCGGAGAGCAACGGTCCGCTATAGAGCGCTACGGATCCCATAGCAGCATCTTCCGCCGACAGATCGTATGTATTCATGTGATCGTAGATGCCCTCTACAATCACAATGGCATTATCCACAACGATTCCCAGGGAAATAATGAGAGCAAAGAGGACGAGGAAATTCAGCGTCTCACCCGCAAAGAACAGCACGATGAATGACAGAAGATAGAGTATCGGCATCGAGAATGCCGCAATTCCTGCCTCCCTTTTTCCGATCATCAGGAAAAGCACCAAACCGATGAGCAGGATAGTCTGCAACGCTCCCCTCAACAGAGTGGAGATGTCTTCGCGTATGTACTCAGAGTAATCACTCGTCAGAAGTAGATTGATATGTGGAGGCAACTCTGTCCTCTGGAATACGACCATCTTCTCCTTCGCCTGGTCCACGATGCGGACAAGATCCGCTCCGGACCGCTTGAAGATCTGGAGTGTCACCGACGGATGTTCCACACCTTCGGTAGCAACAAACACTTTGGTCTCTGCATCCGGCGCCGCAAAGACCTCACGCACCTCGGCAATATCTCGCAGCAAAATGTTTTGCCCGCCCTTGTTGGCTACAACCTGTTCGGCGAGTTCATCAGCCTGATCGAACTGTCCGCGCCAGGAAACTTTGTATTGGTAGTCATCGGTGAGCAGCGTACCGACAGGCACATCCACATGTTCACTGCGGACCGCAGTGACGACGTCGGCAATAGAGAGATTGAAGCTCTCCAGCTTCTGAATATCCACAAGTACTTGCATCTCTTTGCGCTCAAGACCGGAAATATCCACGCGTGAAACACCGGGAATACTTTCCAAGATGTCCTCCAGTTCCTCCGCGTAGTACTTCAGATCATCCTTCGACGCCGATCCGTAGAGCGATATTGTCAGAATGGCGCTGTCTCCAGCCCGCACCTCGGTAATGGCAGGATCTTCCGCTCCATCCGGCAAATCGGATTTGGCAATGTCCACTTCGTCGCGCAGATCCTGCATGGACTGGTCAATGTCGGCAGACGCTGCGAATTCCACCACAATGGAGGAAAAACCATCTGAGGAAGTGGAGGTGATTTCGTCCACGTCATCCAGATTTTTCAGACGCTCCTCCATGCGATCCGTCACCAGTTTTTCCACGTCCGCCGGCGAGGCGCCGGGATACACAGTGGTAACGATACCGATGGGAATTTTTATTTCAGGTGTAGATTCAAGCGGCAGATTGGCAACGCTGACAATGCCGCCGAACGTGATTCCCATCAGCACCAGAACCGCAATATTCCAGTGTTGCAGGAAGAAGGCGTACCAGGATTGTTCCGCTTGATGAGCCAAATGGAGCAGCTGATCCCTGTTCATGGGATGTGGGAACCTGAAGCCGTGGTCAGTGGATCAATGATCCGCACGCGCGTACCATCATCTTCAATGATGCGTCCGCCCTTCGTAGCGATAATGTCGCCATCTGTAAGACCCTCAACCACTTCCACAAATGCTCCTTCAATGGGCCCAAGACGAACAATCGTCTTCGCTACACGGGCCGTGCCGTTCTCCCCCTTGATCTTCCAAACGAACGTTTCTGTACCCTGAATGTGAATTGCCGTAACGGGAATGAAAATCTGCGGATCACTGGGAACATCGTCCCCGGCGGTGAAAGTAAGTTCGATGAACTCCCCTACTTTCAGTACGGAACCGCTGTACGTCATCTCCACCTTATACTTCTTGGTAGCCGCATCGGCGCTGGGTGCAATGGCAGCAATATTTACAGTCTCCTCTTGCCCCGCATGAACAGGATCGCCGACATGTACCTTCTTCACTTCACTGGAAGACAGGAACGTCACGATTTTGAATGCATCGTGATCTTCCACCGACACAATCAGATTCCCCGGCTGCACAACATTTCCGACCACTAACGGAAGATCGGCAATGTATCCGTTGAAAGGAGATCGTATAACCAATTTGTCCTGCTCGATGCGCGCCTGCATCAGGTTGCCGGAAATCGATGTCAGTGTTGACCGTGCACCGAGTTCCGTAATTCCCGCACTCGTTTTGGCGCTCTGCAACGCCGCGTTTGCTTCCTCCACACGGCGACGAGCTTGCTCTTCCGTCGCCTCAATACCGGCAATGGTCGCATTGTATGCGGCCTGGGCACTTAAGATAGCCTGAGAGGAATTG
>JBAYNS010000066.1:0-6700 GCA_041678625.1 Candidatus Peribacteraceae bacterium | reverse complement strand
GTGCTGGATGTGCAGAACTCCCTCACGTATATTCCAGACATGCTCAACGCAGCGGAAAAACTGATACAGAAGCGTGCAACGGGCGCCTACAACATCGTTAATCAGGGCCCTATATCGCCGTACCAGATTATGCAGATGTATCAGAAAACTTTTGATCCATCGCATACATTTGAGCGTCTGACACTGGAAGATCTTCCGCAAGTTGCCAAAGCGGAGCGTAGCAACTGTGTTCTGAGCAACGCAAAGCTGGAAGCAGAGGGGATAATCATGAAACCGGTAGAACAGGCTCTACAGGAAGCATTCCGACAGATGCAACAAAAGTCGTAAATTGTGTTGCAGTATACAAATACTGTTCTATCGTAAGCACGATTTCCCCTTATTTTATGAGTGAAGCACAAGACTGGGGCGCCATTATTGGAGGAAGCGCTGGTAACGGTGATCCTCAGCACTCTTTCTGTGAAGCTGACGGTGGTACCGACAATATCGATGCAGCTGCTACGGAGGCGTTTCTTCAGCTTTCTTCTCCGGAAGCCCGAGCCAGAATTGCTGTAACACTTCCTGGTTTCGATCACAGCGAATTCCCCCAAAAAATGAAAGAATTGCGTACTGCTGCAGAAGAAGGTGGTGCATACAGTTCATACCTTGATCAGGGATTTGATGAAGATGGCAGGCGCGTATTGGTTGCCCTCTTGGATCCTGATAAGTGCCCAAATGCACAGGCTTTGGCACAGAATCTCCCGGAAGATTTTCAGCCCAAGCTTCTGGAAGATGCTGTACAGCCAGCGAAACTTGCGTAAATGACTGCTGCAGAGTGGTAAATACAGCAAATTTTTCTGTACGCAGAATGTGCTAGGAGCGTAAAATGACAAATTCCTATGCGCATTGAAGATGATTATTGTGTATGGCCTGTAAAGCCAGCTGCCAATCAGCCGCCACAAATCTGGCAGAGGCAGCTGAGACATGTTGGCTTACGTGGAGCACAGGTATCCTCAGTTTCTGACGATCGCAGCGGAAATGCAGAGATTATTGAAGTATGTATTAAGAGAAATCGAAAAGGGGTAGAACTAACGCATGAGCAACTTGCGGATATAGAGGGAAAGATACGCAGCAACGTAGGGGAGATATTGCAGTAAGCCGCATTGATGCGACAGAAAGGTTCCAGTACAATTCACGTACTGCGCAAGTTTTGATACGTTACAGGGTTTCTTCTTTTCTCTGATCTTTCTTCTTCATCGTTTGTCCACCTACGTCAGCCATGCTGACTTCGGCGGACAAAGTATCTTGCGACTCACACGTCGCACGTTGTGCTCGTGTTCGTCTGCAATTCAACTTTGGGTCGGTACCGAAGTGGTCCAGCCTTCGCCCTCACTTCGTTCGGGGCTACGGCCGGCAGGCAAACGGGTCTGGCTGCCTGCCCTGAGCGAGCGAAGCGAGTCGAAGGGTAAACCAGGCACCTTACGGTTTCGGGGGTTCGCCTGTCCACCGTAGCCATTGCAAAGCAATGCGAAGGTGGGAATCCTTTCCAGACTGGTTCGACAAAGATGCTAGGAGGGAGGACATTAGGAGGGAGGTTATGGAGTTGAAGTATCATTTTATTCACCTATGACTAATTATAACTTTAAGGGGACAATCGAAGTCCACGTGCTGCTCCCCATGCATGTTCCCATCAAACTTTCATTCAGTGACGGAAGCCATTTTGAAATCATCAGTGCAGACACAGAGGGGGTAGGACCCGAATCCAGTCCCAAGTATGGGTTCCGAATAGGAGATATTAAAGCAGCCTCAGAGAAGGAGGCATTCCTTTTAACGGAGGAACATCTCTCTACTGCAGCGGGCTATCTGTCTTCATTTCTTCAATTTAGAGTCAATCGAAAGATTGAGCAGATGTGTTATTTCGAGAACGGCAAACCTGTTACAGCGCTCAGTCCTATTACCGCATATTTGAACAATGGTCCTTTTCCAGTAAAAGAAATAAAAATCGCTGAACTCGTTAAAGGGTGGAACGACATGCCCACCGACCCGGCGTTGATTGAAGCTATGCGACAGCTTGCAGATGCAAAAATTTCGGAAGATAAGGTACGAAAATTCTGGCACCTGTATATTTCCTGTCTACTTCTTGCGGGAGGGGGTGCCAATGAAAGAGAGTGTATTCATCAGCTACTACAACCAGTTGGCGTAGCCCAATTGTCGAAGATAAGCAGGAACCCCCTTTATACGGAAACAAAAAGTAGCGCAGTCGTCATACGCGACTATTTCTCGCATTCCGAGGACATCCTGACAATTGACGGAGAGAAGCCGAATCTCGAAGAGCTGTTGCAAAAGCATGTTTTTAAATTGCAGTATGCCATCAGTCAAATCGTCAGAGAGCGTGTAATTGGATTGAAATCAGACGACATACTCATTAAACTCTGACAGTCCAAAGGTTAAATAAAATCACCTTTGGACACGGTTCTTTCAGTATTAATTATTCATTACGTGGGTCGGTACCGAAGTGGCCAAACGGGTCTGGCTGTAAACCAGATGGCTCTGCCTTCGGGGGTTCGAATCCCTCCCGGCCCACCAGAATAGAATTGTAAACTCAGACTTTTCAGAATTTATTAGCAACTCCCGTGGCTCGCCGTAGCTCGAAGAGCGTAGGCGGCCCGGCCCACCACACTTCGCCCCGCAGTCGCGGGGCTACGCGTGGCGCGCCAAACTTTATTCAAAATAGTATCAAAGCGTTGTGATTTATTATCTTCACCTCAATGCACATGAACCCCGAAGGAACAGCTCAGTGGTATCAGATGTTAATCAAGCCGCCATTTGCTCCACCCTCATGGATATTCGGGCCTGTTTGGACAGTTTTATACATCATAATCATTCTTTCTTTCGGATACGTTTTTTTCAATGTATTAAGCAAAAAGTGGGCTGTAAAGATTGCTGTCCCCTTTATAATTAATGTAATAGCAAATCTGGCATTCACACCAATACAATTTGGACTGAAGAACAACGTGTTCGCTCTCATAGATATCGTGATCGTGCTTGGCACAATACTATGGATGATGCGCATAGTCTGGCCTCTTGCTCCTTGGGTGGGATGGGCGCAGATACCATATTTAGCATGGGTAAGTTTTGCGACGATTTTACAGATGAGCATTACTTGGTTAAACAGGTAAATGATTTGAGCACATTTTCTTATCTCTAAAATTTAGAGAAAAACTTCAATCATAAAAAATAACCTGCTCCGTTTGATGAACCAATCCTTCGCTCTGCGCGGCACGCCGCGCCAGCAAAAGCAAACGATAAAAAAAACGAGCCCCATCCAAAAACGGAGGATGGGGCTCAAACTGAGGTTTATACTTTCACCATGGAAACCATGGATGGCATTTGGCTACTCTCTCAACTTACCCTTGTTGTGACCGATTGCATTGAGATTCGTATGCCAAACTCCTGATGAATTGTTGCGCTTCCATGTACTCTGCAGGAGACACTTCCTGAACCAGGAGTTTCAACTCATCACGCATTTCTTCGCTAAGGCTTTGGACCTCTCCGCGGATATCCAGACTGGAATCGTGGTACTTCGCGAAGAGACTATCCAGCTGTACCCGATGCTCCAGAAACCGGTCCTGTTGGAGAATCGCTGGCCAATTGATTTTCCCACTATCGGGATCAAGTTGCTCCTTGGTTAGTCGTTTAGGAGCGTATTGTTGGCTTTGTCGAATCAGATCGTCCCTGGTGGGTTGCGATTTTGATTGAGCCAAGGAATTATAGGTGGCGTGCATCGCACGCTTCCCATAGTAAACCGTGGCTTTCTTCAAATCGTTATCCAGAGAGAGGCTTCTGATTTGCTCACGAATTTGCGATGCCTCGGCGTGAGTCTTGTCGGCGCCGGCTTTGGCAGTAACCATTGCTGCCTGAGCAGCGATGATTTTTGCTTCAGCTTCAGCTATCTTTGCCTGGGCATTGTTCTGGCCCGCAATGTTCATCCAGCTTGAGGCCGCAGTCATCCACTGCGCCTGGGCTGTGAGCTGTCTGACATCCTGTGCTTTTGCCTCCGTGGCAAAAATTAGGATAACAATGGCTACAACAACCAAAAGAGTGTGCTTGCAATTTCTCATCGTAGTTCTCCTTTCGGGAGATAGAGGGTGGGCTTTCCTCTCACATCATTCCGCTGTGCGCAGAACTGGTAATGGAGAGAAAAGAAGCAGGTGGGGAAAACTGGCAGGAAAAACGCTGTTCAGTTGTGTCTGCAGGTGGTGTGAAAGAGCAACCTCAGTAACTGGGGACAATAGTCGCAATGAATGCGTATGTCAAAATTAACATCAATATAAATATTTTGAATGTTCATGATGGTGCGTAGTGCAGGATTGTCTGGCGCAAAACACCAAAGCACAAACTCTTGTTTGCGGAATGTTATTCCTCCCGAAGAGCTTTCTCTGGCAGCGAAGTAAGCATGCCATACAAACCCTCTCCTTCTTTGCCATGGTCAAAGACCCACTTCCGGAGCTTGCTAAATGACTGCGCCATAGGAGAAGTGTCACCTTCTCTCCACTGGTGTTCATCTGTCCAGGCAATACTGCCTTCGCCGTATGTTATGCAGTGCGGAGGAATACCAGACTGATCTACAAGGGGATCGTCACCGTACTCTTTATCGAGCATGTCACGGTATTGTGCTTCAGCTTCTTGTACTATTCTGAGTTCTTTTTTTGAAAGATTCTTCGCTTCATCGCCATCCCGCAGGCCGCAAAAGTAGAGGCGACGGTCGCCTTGTAAGCTTTTCGCCTTTGATTGAATGGCTGCTGGGGTATGTGTTGCCGCAACGATAGCGGCACCAGGATTTTGATCATAGAGAAGTTTATAGAGCTGTTTTCCTGTTCCCTGATATTTGCTTCCTGCTTCCACAGATGTGAGCTGGAGAGCAACAACAGGAACCTGATCAGTCTGGGTAGGTTTGCAATGTTTGGACATAATAAAACCCCGTACCTGTTGATTTTGTGTAACAATGATCATATTGTCCATGAAATCGGGGTCACAATCCTTATATTCAGCTACGAGTTCATCGGGACTCAATGTAACATCTGCATGATCTGGATCGAACGTCTGTTGCAGAATAGAACCGATGATCGGCAGAAATTTTCTTTGACACTCAGGGGATCGCCACCGTTCCCGGTTTATCACATTTATCTGGAGGATCTCTTGTTGCTTCTGATTCTCAGGGGAGGGGAGTGCCTGCACCGTAGCGACTCCCGCGAATTCTCTTTCCAGTCGTGTACTCAGTTTTTCGCTGAGAATAGCTTCTGCAGATTGTTTTGTATTGCTTCCGGGAAGCGGAAAGTGTTCTCTAAGCTCTTCAGCTCCAGCAGGAAGGGGTGGGATGTTTATCATATCTATATTATACCACTTTTTTTATATTATATCAAATATCAATAACCTCCGGGATATCTTTGATAAATTCCTGTGCAAGCGTGTACGTGTATGCCCCCTGGTAAGGTAGGCAGATCGTATCACCCTCCTGGACATCACTGCAGTAGAGATAGTATCCCCACAGGTCATCGGGTGTGCATAGAGAACCGTAGAGGAAGAAAGGAATCTCGCGCTGTGCACTAAAGTGCGTAAGGTTAAAAACGGGCGAATAGTAAAAATACTGATACTTCTCCCATCCGATCATGTTGGTGCCGCCATCGGTGATGCCCATCCAATTTTCTTTTTTGTCGATGAGACTCAAAAGAAGATGCATGCTGTTATTAGAGAGAAGTCGCCCCGGTTCCGCGTAGAGCTCTGCATGCGGAAACGCGGTGCGTACTTCGTTGCGGAAAATCGCGCCGATTGTCTGCGCAAAGTCCTTCATGGGAGTGATCTGGTGCGGAATAACACGCGGCTGAACGCGGTCGTTGCGGATGTCTTCCAAAATAGCCGGGGGCACGTGCATTTGTTCCAGCTGTGCATTCCAGGGATATGTGCACTCAAGCAGGTCTTCCGGATAGATGCCGCCGCCCATATCAACGTAGGTAAATCTGGCACGTTCTTCCGCAGAGAAATGTTCGCGTGCATATGCGCATACCTCCTGGAACGTGTGAATGTAGCGATCGGGCTTTCCGTTAAAACTGGTGTGGAAGTGTATTCCCGTGAAAACGAGAGAGGGATGCTTCTGTGCGGCATCAAAAAACTCGCGCAGCCGCTTGAGCGGCTGGCCGAATTTTGTCCATCCGTGCTGATGGTCGGTCACGATGCGTAAGCCGCAGCGGACCTGCACATTTTTCTCCTTTGCCAATCGTGCAAGCGTTTCAAGTTCGCGCATACTCTCAAGATTGACCGTGATACGGTCGGGATGCTCCAGCACATATGCAAATTCCCGTTCCGTCTTCGCCGGACCGGTGAGCAGTATCCGCTGAGCTTTGGTTTGAACGGCGCGTGCGAGCTCCCGTGTACTGGATGCATCCAGTCCTCCGCCTGCGGAAACGATTGTCTTGAGCAGTCCCGGGTATGGATTACTCTTCATGGCGAAAAATGCGTGGACATTCACACCCTCATCAGAGAAAGCGTCTGTGAAACTCCGATAACGTGATACAACTTCCGCTGCGTCATACACGAACAGCGGTTCCCCGGGCACTTTCTGCAGAGCGAGTAGTTTCTCCCGAAGTGCGGGAACGGTATCAAGGCGCCGGCGGGCTGCTTCAGTGAATGGCAGATTCATGAGATGGCGGTGTTTCAAGAATAGAGC
>JBAYNS010000065.1:0-6780 GCA_041678625.1 Candidatus Peribacteraceae bacterium | reverse complement strand
CACAATATTTTCTGTGGGAATCTTCGTCGTCTATCGCATGTATACCAATTAGCGCAGAGGAGATTAGAGACCAAGCTGTTTGCGGATCTCATCGGCCTGCTGCTGTTCCTGCTGTTTTGCTCCTTGCTGGACAGTAACCGATTGTAGATCTTTCCAGTCATCCGCATGCTTTTGCTCAAGCTTCATCAATTGCAGCAAATGCTTAGGGCTGAGTTCAGAGAACTTCTTGCGTTCTTCTTCCAGAATCTTCTGCAATTCATCAATTTGGAACTGGCTTAGGTTGGGAATCGCCTGAATGATGCGCCACTTCTCATCCCGTGTGAGAGAGATACTTCCCGACAAAAGTGACAGGAATTTCTGTTCGTCGAATGTCACTTCGGTATGTGCTGGCACAACAATATTTTCATTGGTGAGCGCGGCGACGATTGTACCGAAGCGGTAATTCCCTACTTCCCCCAACACACGTATATCTTCATCATCGAACCCCATCTCCTTTGTTGCCTGCGTACCGGGAGGTGGTGGTGGCGGTCCCATATCCTGCGGTGGTGGCGGTGGAGTCGCGCCGGCACCTTGACCTTGCTGCCCCTGTGCGGCAGGAGGCTGCTGCCCAGCTGGTGCGGCAGAACCTGGAGGTGGTGGCGGAGGCGATGCAAATACCTGCGTAGGATCCAGACCGCCCTGCGGCACGGGATCACCGGGACGCGGTGGTGGAGGTGGAGGTGTGCCGCCTGCGGGAGGTGGTGGAGTCGGTTGATCAGCCATATTGACAAACTGGAATTAGTGACATCAGTTTAGCAGTGTATCACTGCTATACAACAGAATGTTTGCAATTAATTTGATTGCCAACGTCGTCCTTTTTCATAAAGAACCATCTGTTCGATGAAGACTCCTCACTTTTCGTTAGGAGTTCTTCATCATCACAACAAAGCATAACACTCTCAGTTTGTTGTATTTTATGCCGTTGCTTCCAAGGCAATGGGAATTCTGCCACGTAAAAGATCACGAATTTTTTCACTGTTCCCTACGAGTACATAGGCATCACCATCGCCTCTGAGCGAGAGATCATGAGGAATTTCTACCTGATTGACATATTTGATGTCGCCCGAATCAGGATCACGAATAGGAAGTAAATTAACCATAAGAGAGTGGAGAAAAAGAAATAAAAAAAACAAAACCCTCGTTTCTGGCGGGGGTTTGGTTACTGAGTGAGCGGGAAATCCTAGACAGCACACAACCCTCGCACAGAGTGCATCATCATGCTCATCATCATTGCGACGAAGGTGTGTCGTGATTTCACGATGCACATCCTATCGCTCTTGGTTCTTCTGTCAAGTAACGATCTTCAGATCCATGCCAAGCGCTTTTTCCGCTGCTCTACGAGCCCGTACCACCAATTCCGGCTGGAACATGCGTGCAAGGTGCATATCCGGTATGCCGCTCTGGCGTACGCCATAGAGCTCTCCCGGACCGCGCAACTTCAGGTCGATTTCCGCCAAAACGAATCCCGAATCGTGTTCTTCCATCGCTTTCAGCCGCAGGGAACGCGCCTGTTGCGGAGTAGTGGTGAACAGGAAGCAGTGGCTCTTGTGTTCGCCGCGCCCAACGCGACCGCGGAATTGATGCAATTGCGCCAGTCCGAATCTCTCGGCGCCTTCAATGACAATGATCGTGGCATTCGGTACATCGATCCCCACTTCGATCACCGATGTGGATACCAAAATGTCACTCTGTTTCTCATGGAATGCCTTCATGATTGCAGTCTTTTCTTGTGTGTGCATCTGTCCATGCAATGACGCGATTTTCCGGTGAGGGAATTCTGTCTGCAACCGTTGCACTTCTGTCTGCACATTTTTGAGTTCCGACATCTCTGTATTCTGCGATACCTGAATGAGCGGACAAATAACAAATACCTGCCTCCCCTGACTGATCTGCTGATCAATGAAGCGCTCCACCGTTTTGCGATCCGCGGGGGAAACCACCTTTGTCTGCACCGGCTGCCTGTTGCCGGGTTTTTCCAGAAGGACTGAAAGATCGTGATGCCCGTACGCTGTAAGAGCGAGCGTGCGCGGGATGGGCGTGGCGGTCATTGCCAGGAAGTGCGGACATCCTTTCTCCTGCAGACGTTGCCGCTGTTCCACGCCAAACCGATGCTGCTCATCAACAATGACAAGCTTGAGATCCTGGAATTGCACGCTATCCATGATGAGTGCGTGCGTTCCAATAACCAGATCAACCGTGCCGCGTTCCAGACGCTGTCGAACGCGCCGCGCATCGGCAGCAGGCAGAGAACCTGTGAGCAGTTCGATGGTCGGCAGTGGAAAATGGAATGGCACCTGTTCCCCTTTCTTTCTCAATGATTCCACGTAGGAATGAAAATGAACGAGCATTTTTCCCACGGCGATAACATGCTGTCTGGCAAGCACTTCTGTAGGCACCATGAGTGCACACTGTCCTCCGGAGCGAATGACGTTCGCAATTACCGCTGTCGCTACGAGTGTCTTGCCGGAACCTACGTCGCCTTCCAACAAACGGGACATGGGCACGTCGCGCTCCATATCTCGCAGAATTTCGTAAATGGCAATGCGCTGACTGTCGGTCGGCGTGAAATTCAGCGATTGGAAGAATGTCCGGATGAGCTCCACATCCATATTCGTACGCAAACGCTCCTGTGCATGTTCCTGCCATGCTCTCTTCTTCTCCAGTACCGCATACTGCATGCGGTACATTTCCTCGAATGCCATGCGTTCGTACGCTTTTTCCACTTCCTGCACATTCGCAGGAAAATGCAGTGAGCGGATAGCTTCCCGGCGCGAGACGATTTTCTCCTGTGCAAGCAGATCTGGTGGCAGCGTTTCCTCCAGCATGTTGATCGCGTCCTTCACCAGCACTATCTTCTCCCTCAGCCATTTGGTAGTGATCTGATCGTGCTGCGGATAGATGGGAACAAGCCTGCCGGCATGCACCAACGGCCGATTGCCGTCTTTTTCAAACGTTGGGCTAAGGAACTGCAGACGGTATCCTTTCTCCACCAATTTCCCTGTGAGAACGATTTCGTCACCTTCTGTCAGCATTCTTTTTACGTGCGGCTGATTGAACCAGATCACTTCTGCCTGATCCCCTTCGTGATCGGTAAACCGGGCAGTAACCAGTTGCTTGCCATGCCTGGTCCGCACGAGCTTGACGGTATCCACCGTTCCGCGGATTGTCACTTTTGTCTCAAGCGGTGCCGAGGCTAATGTTTGCATCTGGCTCAGATCCTCGTGTGCTCTGGGTAAATAGAACAGTAAATCCTCCACCGTTCGTACATTCATTGCTTCCAGCGCGGCAAGGTGATCCTTTGTCGTACGGAGCACATCCTTCAATGACGTCGTGAGCTGCATTGTTTCCAGTATAATCTACCTCTGCCGTTTCGGGAGTAGTTTAGTGCTTTCTTGGCCAGTGCCAGCGCCATTGCAGCGGTTCCTCCATCTTCTTTTCAAAGAAGAGTGTTGCAACACCAGCCAGCAAACAGACATCAATAAAGAACTGCACACCCGCCTTGGTTGTCACATCCGGTTCATAGATTCCCTGCGCAAACGCCGAGAGGAGAATGAGAACCAGAAGAACAAGTGTCGCCAACCAGCCTTCCCATGTAACAGGGAAAAAGCCGTAACCAAACCATTTGGGTTTAAACCAGTACTTATTTGCCATAATACAAAGGAGAAAGGACGCTGGAAATAGTATCACACAGAGAACATGTTCGCAGAAATCGTTCTCTAAAGACCGTGCAGTGTTCTTTTTATGTCCATAGCAAGGGAACAATGGATTCAAGGTGTCACTCCGCATTTGTTGCCTTCAGACAGAAGATCTCCAGAATAAGCGTACTATGCGATATTCCTCCATTCAATCTACGGTTGCCGTTCTTACTTTCTCCCTCATGCCATTATCAGCACTGGCATATTCTACTGATCTTTTTGTTGGTGATCCTTTTGATGCATACGATACGACAGAGGAACTGGAAATGGAGCAGCAAATAGATGCGCAGTGCCGGGAAGAAATAGGGCTCCCTGGCGGCGATCTTCCCTTTGGTTCTCAGCGCTTCCAACTACGCCGCTGCATCAATACTAAGCAGAAAGAACAAGCAAACATCCTGCGTGCCGAAAAGCGCAAAGTCCGGACGGCAACTCAATATCAGACAAAAGTTCTGCCAAAAGCAGAAGCGCTCAAGCGACGCACCACAAGCTTTTTCCGCCGTACTCTTCAACAGAAGACCGATCAACGCGATGCATTCAGAAGCGCTCTCCCCCAGAATGCCACTGAACGCACACAGTGGTTTGAAACTGTTCGATCTAGAAATAGGCTGCAACTGCAAACGCAGGAACAAAAGATTCTCCTGGACGAACGGGAACTTATGCGCCTGAAGCAGGATGCACGAAAGCTCTGCAGAAACATGAAAGGACAGGAGCGCGCAGACTGTATTACCGACGAGTTGGAGAGACTGCAGAGTGAAGCTGAAACGGATTGAAATCCGTTGTTCGGTCAAAGTAATCCTCATTCTCCGTGCGTTTGAGGAAGCGAACGACAGCGTACGTCATTGGCGTGCAACATACTTCGATACCCACTTTAAAGAGGTAATTGGCCACGATCAGACTGAGAACAATTTCCCACGGGAAGACACCGAATACGCATGCAATGAGGATGAACACGACCGTATCGATCCCCTCCCCTACGAGCGTGGAACCAATCGTACGCATCCAGAGATGCCTGCCTGCCATCAGAACCTTCATCTTTGCGAGGATGAAGGAGTTGCTGAACTCACCGCACAAGTACGCGAGTAAGCTTGCGGCAATGATACCACCATTCGCAACCGCGCCGAGAATGCTCGCGAAGGCTTCATCCCCTGCATACTCCAACCATGCTGCCTCACCCGGCATCCGCTGAATGAGGAAGAGACTGCCGCTCATCAGAAGCGAGCAGGCAAACCCGGTCCAGATCACGCGCCGTGCCCGCGCGTACCCATACACCTCGGTGAGCACATCGCCGAAGATGTAGCTGATGGGGAAAAGGATGGTTCCGGCATCGAACGCGAGACGTAGGCCAGAGAGTGAGACCCCCCAGTCGATGATCTTGGCAGACGACGCAATGTTGCTCACGAGCAGCACTGCAACAAATGCTGCCATTACAAGATCGAAATAACGGTAGGATTTCATTGTGTGCAGTGTACTGCCTCTACGCAGGACAGGAAACTGAATGACGATCGCGGATTGAATGGCATATGTGTTCTCATCTGGCCCCGCATGCGCGGGCTCGCTCAGCATAAACTTCTCGCCCGTAATAAGCCCGCCTGCGCCTCTGGTTGGCTTGCCAGCCGTAGACGCAGCGCTTACGTTGTTAAAACAATTTCCGAAGGCCAGAGGTCTACGGCGGACAGCCTTCGCTGCGCGAAGGCTGGTCGGGGTGGCGCGGCTCGAACGCGCGACCTCCTGCTCCCAAAGCAGGCACTCTAGCCAACTGAGCTACACCCCGAGAAAAGCGATAGAAAGAACAGTAGAACCAGCGAAAGCATATCTTGCCCACCGTAGTCCCCGCATACGCGGGGCGAAGGTGGGAGCTACACCCCGTTCCAAGTGATTCTAGCAAAATAACATCTCTACTGGAACTAACATTTAGAGAATAAATCCAAAATTCCAAACTCCAAATTGCAAACATATTTGGTGCTCTGAGTTTGGAATTTGAAATTTTGCCACGATGGCTCCATGCGGTGTTTGTGAGCATCCCAAAAAACGCGCATGATAGTTCCCCGTGGTTCGAATGCTCTCACCATAAATGATTCGATTACGCTCATCATCAATGCTCTATACCGTCCTCACTGCATCCAAATCCCCGGGAATCGGCTCTGGATTGACGTATGAAAGCGCTCAGCCACTTACAGAAGGGGCACATGTTCTGGTGCCACTCCGGCAAAAACTGGTTGAGGGGATTGTCATTGCTGTGGAAGAACAGAGAAAACAGGAAGATTTTGATGTGAAAAAGGTAAAGACGTTGCTGAACGATCAGGCGCTCCTCTCTCCCGCGCATATCAAGACGCTGCGATGGATGGCGCAGTATTACTGCTGTTCCCTGCGTCAGGCACTGAATGTCTGGCTCCCCTCCCCTCCATGGCAGGCACTCACTCCTCAACCGCAGACCGGATATCGTCTGCTGAAAAACGAGGATCTGCGCGGAACCAAGCAACGCGCAATCGTTGAATACCTCACGGGTCGCGGATGGATATCTGCACAGGAGTTGCGGCAGAATACCTCTGCAAATCTGCAGACACTGCAAACACTTGTGAAGCGCGCTGTTATCGCTCAGGAAGAACATTCCGATGAGAAAGAATCTGTTCTTCCCATCACGCGCGAAGAGATTACCTATCCAACGCTAACCCCCGCACAGAAGGAAGTAGCTGATTCTATCGCCAAGGATGAGCGTCCGGCATTACTCTTCGGCATTACCAGTAGTGGGAAGACCGAAGTCTACGCACAACTTATTGCCGATACTCTACTTGCAGGGAAACAGGCAATCCTGCTTGTTCCGGAAATTCTGCTTACGGAACATTGTATCTATCGTTTTCAGAATCTCCTGAACCCCGAGCGCATTGCCATTCTCCATAGCAGACTTACACCAAACCAGCGACGCGTAACGTGGCGCAAGATTCGCCGCGGAGAGATTGCTCTGGTTATCGGATCACGCAGCGCACTCTTTGCTCCACTCCAAAAACTCGGGCTGGTCATTTTGGATGAAGAGCACGAGTGGACGTAT
>JBAYNS010000064.1:0-6810 GCA_041678625.1 Candidatus Peribacteraceae bacterium | reverse complement strand
GTAGGGATGAGACGAACGTTATTCAGCTCCAAAAAATCTTTGTAATAGTCGACACTGCGATTGAGCCAGTTGCTTCTGTACGGATGTTCTTTTACGTAAATGAGCACATCTTTGGGAAGAGCGTCATTCAGCAGGCGTGCAGCCAAGATAAGATCAGCAAAAACACCTCCCATGGGATGCGTAGTAGCTTCTGGTTGGTAATGGAGGGGGAAATATACAAATGGCTTGCTGAGGTCAGGTTCTACCGTGTTTTTTTTGTAGAAATCATCAGCTTTTCTTACCAGATGCCATCGAAGAATCGCCCAGCCGGCACGTTCCCAGCCTAATGGAGTTAAGTATTCGCATGCATGCTTTATAAAAGCCAATGGTCGCTTCTTTACTAATTTTTGCAGGTGGTTCCAATACGTGAGCAAAGGGAATGATTCTATGGCTGGTGGTTCTCCTTCCTTACAAATCAGTCCCTTTTCGTATGATAGAAATGGCTCTCCTATTGGTATGTCGTCAGGATTTTTGTTTGCATATTCCGTGAGGAGTTCTTGGTACCGTGGGAGTATCTGTGTCGCGGATTTCCTGATGTCATGTTCTGCAAAAGAAACATCGGGAATTTCCGTTGTATTAAAGTACAGGATCGGAATTCTGTGGTGTTTGCAAAGATAGTAAATGATGATGTCTGGAATTTCATGTGGGACCCATGCGGAAAGGTACAAATTAATCTTGTGACGCGCGAGATAATCATCCCAAAATTGCAAGTGGCGCAGGTACCAAAGTTTGCGTTGAAGATATGGAGTGCTGCGCTTACGTTCCAACCTGTAAACGAGTGACATGAATTCAGATTCACAATCGTGCATTTGGGTGATCAGATCTTCATCAAGCGGCTTAATTTCATTCCAATCCACCCCTCTGTAGTACCCATTGCGAATTTCACCAGAGGCAAACCATTCTTGGGACGAAGCGGGGATCCCTTCAAAAGGATCGGTTCGTTCTTTTCCTGAAATATGTGCACAGAATTCAAAAGGATGCTCTTTTAGAGCTATTTCCAGCGCATGACGAGAAAAGTCGAAGGAGAATCGTCCAATGACAGCTCTAATACGGGAAGTATGAGGCATGACGGGATCATCGTACTATAAGCATTCCGATATTATAAAGAAATAATCTTCTTTGTGCCCAGAAAGCCTGTTAGGATTGGGCTCCGTATTCTCATACTATTCCTCATTTCCTCATTTCCTCATGGCATATTCTGATCGAGCCTGGTCTGCCGAACCTTCGTATGGCGATGTCTTTTATGAGCGAGCAATCGGCAAGGCGCCAGAAATGGAAAGCAGTAAGGCAACAGCAAAGCAGCTTGAAGGTTTGATCCACGCAGATACAACAGTATTGGATGTTGGTTGCGGCTCCGGTCACTACTTGCGTTCATTGAGACGTGAATATCCCGTCCCCTTTTCCTATGAGGGTGCCGACATCACGCCACATTATATTGCTCTGGCAAAGAAGGCATATGCGGATGATCCGCATGCCAGTTTTCAGGTTGCTAGTATTGGTAAATTACCTTACGAAGCCAAAAAGTTTGATGTAGTCCTGTGTTGCAACGTGCTTTTGCATTTACCGGATGTTGCCAGGCCGCTTAAGGAATTGTGGCGTGTCACAAAAGGAACTTTGCTTGTGCGTACACATATCGGAACAACGAATTTCCGTATTCAGCAGGTTCCGGAGCCCGAAATTTATGAAGGAAAGAAGGATCCTATTTTCAAGCGTAATGGAGAACCAAGAGAGCGTCATTTTTATAATATCTATTCCGAGAAATACATTAAGTGGCTTTTTAGCACGCTTGACGATGTTGCAGCTCTCTCAATAGAGCGGGATGAAGATTTCGATCCAGGCGCGTTGGGTGCTTCCCAGTGGCCAGAAGAGAAGAAGCCATCCGATCTGACTGAGGTATGGCACGGATGGCAAATACACCATTACATTCTTCAGCCGTGGAGTTTCTTACGCGTAACTCGTAAGCAGACTACTTGATATTCAGAAAATTCTGGATGATCTGCAAGCCGTGTTTCCCACTCTTCTCTGGGTGGAATTGACAGCCATACACGTTGCCTTTGCGGATTACAGACGGGAATGTGCATCCGCCGTATTCCGTGGATGCCAACACTGCTTTGTTGCCATTTGGCTGAAGAATATACGAATGCACGAAATACATTTCCGGGTGATCGGGTAAATTATCCAATATGGTTCCTTTCCAATCTTTTTGGGAAGCCGGCTCAATGGTATTCCATCCTATATGTGGCGTTTTACGGTTGTCTGCGAGTGCTGGAAAATGTAGCACGTCTCCGTGGATAATATCTAAGCCCCTATGTTCCCCAAATTCTTTGCCATTTGTGAGCAAAAGCTGTGCACCAAGGCAGATGCCCAACAGCGGTTTTTCTTCCGCAACGTGTTTCTGCACCACATCAATCAATCCACGGATTCGCAGGCCATCCATTCCCGCCTGAAAGGATCCGACACCAGGGAGAATAAGAGCGTCGTGAGAAGCAATTACATCTGCATCTTCCGATACGTTTACTTCTGCATCAAAGTATTGGAATGCCTTTTCGACACTGAACAAGTTCCCAACGCCGTAATCAACGATACAAATACGCATCAGATTCGTATGGGGAAATTGGCATCATAAAGGTATTTTTTCAGATCATGAATGCTGTAGTCAGCGTAGTGCAGCGCAGTTGCCATAGCTATGCCGTCAATCGCGTTCTGTTGCAGGACGCTTTTTACAGAATCCATACTCCCTGCTCCTCCGCAGGCGATAACCGGCACTGGAGAAATTAACTCAAGCGCTTGGATCAATTCATTGTCGTACCCTTTTCTTGTTCCGTCGTTATCCACTGATGTAATCAGTATTTCCCCTATACCAAAAGATAGTCCTTTTTTTGCCCATTCCACTACATCAAGACCAGTGTGTTCTCGTCCGCCGTCCGTATAAACTTCCCATGTCCCCGCAGGACTCTTTTTGGCTTCGATAGAAAGCACGATGCATTGTGATCCAAATTGCCGCACAGCATCTTGTAACATCTCCGGATGCCCTACTGCGAAAGTGTTGATTGCCACTTTATCCGCACCTGCGTGTAATACGTTATTAATGTCATGGATTGATTGAATTCCTCCGCCAACGGTTAAGGGTATGAAAATTTCGCGTGCAACCGATTTTACAAGTTCCACATTAATCCCTCTCCCATACAGACTTGCCACAATATCCATGTACAACAATTCATCCGCTCCGGCATCGTAGTATCTGCGGGCGATCTCCGGAGGATTTCCGATCACTTTTAAGCCTTCCATATGGATTCCCTTCACAATATTCGGCCCTTTGATATCTAATCGCGGAATAATACGAATTTTCTTCATATATCGCTCAATGACAATATACTCATTCTATCCGCTCTCTATCCTCTATCCAACATTGATAGCCATTTATTCGCGTAATGGGCATTCCGTGTATTACACTACGTTCTATGGGAAAGAACATCCCCCTCTCCATGCCCAACATCAACGAAGAAGATATTGAGGCGGTTTCCGCTGTTCTTCGGTCTTCCCGGCTATCGCTTGGCCCAAAATTAGCCGAATTTGAACATGCTTTTGCAGAATATGTCGGGGTAAAACATGCTGTTGCCGTCAGTAGTGGTACAGCGGCATTACACCTGTGCCTCCGCGCACTCGGAATAAAAGACGGCGATGAAGTTATTACGTCACCCTTCAGCTTCATCGCGTCCAGCAATTGCATGCTTTTTGAGCGGGCGAAGCCCGTTTTTGTCGATGTGCTCCCAGATACGTTCTGTCTTGATCCAGCCAAAGTGGAATCGGCGATTACACCCAAGACAAAGGCAATTCTGGGCGTAGATATTTTAGGATACTTGGCCGAATGGAGAGACTTGAAGACTATTGCAGAAAAACATGATCTACTCCTGATAGAAGACAGCTGTGAGGCACTTGGCACCACAAAAGACGGCGCGAAAGCGGGAACGTTCGCTGAGTGCGGCGTGTTTGGTTTTTATCCCAATAAACAAATGACCACGGGGGAAGGGGGAATGATTGTGACCGATCGTAATGATATTGCAGCCGCCGCTTGTTCCATGCGCAATCAAGGGCGAGATGAGGGGGCAGGATTTCTTGATCATAAAAGGCTCGGTTACAACTATCGAATCAGTGATATCAATTGTGCGCTTGGATTAAGCCAATTAAAGCGCGTTCCTGAGCTTATTCAGAAGCGGTCCACTGTTTTTGCTTGGTATGCAGAAGAGCTCGCAGATGTGGCTGAAATCATTCATGTTCCATCCAGACAAATTGGCGTAGATGTGAGTTGGTTCATTTATGTTATACATTTGGCAGAGCGTTTTTGTATCGCAGACCGCGATCGACTCATCACACATCTCCAAAAGAATGGAATCGGATGCAATACATACTTCCCCTCTATTCACTTACAGTCTTTTTATCGGGATATGTTTGGCTACAAAGAGGGTGATTTTCCCATTGCGGAATCCGCCTCTGCACGCGGTATAGCTTTGCCGTTCTATTCCGATTTATTGAAGGAAGAAGTTGTATATGTATGCAAAGTGTTGAAGAATGGCCTATGTTCGCTTTCGTAGAAGAATATGCCATCTTTTTTCCAGGATAAAACCATTCTTGTTACAGGGGCTACTGGCTCGGTTGGTTCCGAGGTTACAAAGCAAATTCTTGCCTTACGCCCCGCAGCCGTGCGGTTGTTTTCCCGCGATGAACACAAGCAATATTTGTTGCAGCGGGAACTGGAGCGTATGGGGTACAAAGACATTCGGTCTCTTTTGGGTGATATCCGTGACCATCCTCGTCTTTTACGTGCTCTAGAGGATGTAGATTACGTGTTCCATTGTGCTGCGTACAAACATGTCCCTTTTTGCGAGTACAATTCATTTGAGGCCGTAAAAACAAATGTTGTCGGGACGCAGAATCTTATTGATGCCGCAATCACGCAAGGAGTTCAGCGGGTCCTTCTGGTAAGTACAGACAAGGCAGCAAGCCCTTCCAGTGTTATGGGGGCGACGAAACTCTTGGCGGAAAAACTAATGACCTCTGCCATGTATGCTGCCGGTACACGCCCCATTCGTTTTGCCAGTGTTCGTTTTGGAAATGTGTTGGCTTCCCGCGGGTCCGCTCTCCCATTGTTCTGCGAACAAATACGTCAAGGTGGTCAGGTCACCATTACTGCAGCATCCATGGTGCGCTTTTTCATGTCTATTCCCCAAGCAGTTGCGCTTACTTTGCGTGCAATGGAACGCATGGAAGGAGGAGAGCTCTTTATTCTCAAGATGCCTACAATTGTTCTCGGCGACCTTATTGACGTACTTATTGAGGAAGTGGCACCGCGCTACGGCAAAGATCCTGCCAGTATCGAGAAAAAAATTATTGGGATTCGCCCCGGAGAAAAGATGTCTGAGCTTCTTATGACGAAGGAAGAATCTCGGTATGCCTCTGAGGAAGAAGATATGTTTGTTGTGCGCTCTCCCATTCTTCTGCCCAACATGGAGTCGGCTGCCCAGGTAAACAACCCCCAATTGGCTGATTACGATTCGGCACAACTTCCCCCTCTTTCCAAAGAGGAAATCAGAAAAATGCTTACGGGCATTCTAGAAACCTATATGGAACAGGTCAGCAAATAGTTTCGGCATGTGCTGGAAACTTCTGTTGTATTGCCTGTGAAATTTTTTCACCTAAAAGTCCCGCTCGATCTTTTCGTATTTCTGCTTCGTTCGGTCCAGAAATGACATCTTCGTAATAAGTACCGGTTTCTTGTACTGCCCTAAGGAACAGGCGCATATCTCTAGGACTCGGCCGCTCTTTCTTTTGAAAGATTTTTTCCATTGCCTGCTTACAATCCTGGGAAGTGCGGATCATGTGTACCCCTGGAGCATATTGATAGAAACGGTGACCAAACATCAGTACGGGGACTTCACGGAACAAACCTTCTAATCCAGCTGTTCCGGTTGCAGTTGCTATCGCGGCAGCATTTTTTGTCAGTTGGAAAGTATCGAATTCTCTGGGGACAAGTGTTACTGCCGGGATTGCCAATAACGACTCATAGAATTTTTTACTACGCATTCTCTCCCCTTGGCATGGGTGTTCTTTTACGTAAATTCTCACATCCGGTGGCAAGTATGCCGCTATAAGCTGCACAATACGTTCCTGATCTACGAAAGCTCCTGCCATGGGCGATGTGGTGGCCTCCGGTTGCATATGTAATGGGGCGTAAATATAGGGCTTATCAAGGTTCGGTGTTTTTGTATTTTTATCATAGAACTTTGCGGTGTTGTGTTGGCGGATTTTTCGTTTCCAGAATGCGGACGAAACGACGCAAGAAATGAATGTCCCCGTTCTTTTCAGCAGTATTTTTATGGCTACGAAAAACCACTTACTCATAAAACTTTTTTGCTTCATTTGATCTTTGAATTGCTCCATGTACCACGGATCTTCATTGCGTTCCGTTTGAGCTACAAAGTGCTTTTCATACTCCTTATCAAGCGGAATTTTTTTTCTGGGATCACCATATTCTTTTTGTAATATACCTAACCGCTCTCCCAGCTCTCTGCTTGATTCTTCCCAATCATCTATAATGAAGAAGGTATCAAAAGAGCATGTACGCTCTATCATGAGTGTAGGAATACCTTTGAGCTTGCACAAATTATACAGAACGTAGTCGTAACACTGGTGAGGTATGTGATACATCAACAGCAGATCTATTTTCTTGATTGCCAAGATATGGTTCCAAAACCGAAGATGATCAAAACATTG
>JBAYNS010000063.1:0-6834 GCA_041678625.1 Candidatus Peribacteraceae bacterium | reverse complement strand
ACGAGCCCCTTCTTGTACAACTCGCTGAATACCCACCAGAGTGATTCCATGTAATCCGGGTCCATGGTGCGGTAATCCCAGTCCATATCCACCCAGCGTCCCATGCGTTCCACCACCTCGCGCCACTCTTTGGTGTACCGCTGCACAGAGCCGCAGCAGAGCTCATTGAACTTTTCTATTCCCATTTCTTCAATCTGCATGTGACTGGAGATTTTCTGCTCCTGCTCAATCAGGTTCTCCACGGGGAGCCCGTGGCAATCCCAGCCGAATCGGCGTTCCACCCGCTTACCGCGCATGGTCTGGTAGCGGGGAATAACGTCCTTGATCGTACCGGCCAGCAGGTGCCCGTAATGCGGAAGGCCTGTGGCAAAGGGCGGACCGTCGTAGAAGCTGAAGATCTGTTCCGGGCTGCGCTGATGTACGGAACGTTTGAAAGTATCCTCCTCCTTCCAGTACTGGAGTATTCCTTCTTCTACATCAGGAAGTGACTGCCGCGAATCAACGGGATCGAACATGTAGAAGAACTATACAAATTCTTTGGGAGAATGCGCAAAGTATTCCGATAGCTTCTTGGTACGATTATGGTTCCCAGTCCACAAGGTTTCTTTCGGTTGCAGCCATTCCATGGAGGAATGACACCATAGGTGGAATAGATCGAATATCTATTTGCTCATTTTCCGTATGTTCTCCCGTAGCACACGGAGGATAGGTCACCATGGGTATTCCTCGGTGTGCCAGTATAGGTTCATCAGCGGTTCCTTTACAGGAACGTCGCTGAACTGGTGTTCCGTGCACGGCGCTTGCAACATCTACGGCTGCTTGTACAAATGGATGTCTGGGGTCTTCGTACCATGGTTTGATGTACGGAAACTGGCGCGATTTACGAAGTTGAACGAAGAATCCGCCAGTGAGTGCCCTTGCCAATTGTTCACGGATTTGCGCTTCGATTTCGGCTAGGTCCAGTGATGGATTCGTGTATATTACTTCGACGCAAATTTTTCCTATAGGCGGCGAATTCATTCCCGGTGGTTCGAGCATCTGGAATCCCTTTGGGAATACGATGGTCGGTGGCATGAATCCGGGGGGATGTGTTGGATGTGTTTCGAGATGGATGCCGCGGATAGTTGCAGAAGCTGTTTCCATCCGTGGTGGCAAAAGCTCAGGATCCTGCGGGTCAATTGCACCCATATGGATGGATTTTCCATGGATCGTCACATCAAACACGGCACGACCGGGGCGTGCGTGATACACCGCCGGAGGATCGTCAAGAGTCCCCTTTACGGGGATATCCGTTGAGATGCCCCATTGCCCCATATCCAGATGCTCTCGTGCAGCATAGGTGCCCTGAGACTCATCTTCTTCTAAATCAACAAGTGCGACACGAATCCAGCGTCGTGTGCGCGACAAAATTTCCGGAAGTCCCCGCAGCCCGACAAGGAATGCTGTAACACCACTCTTCATGTCTGCTGTGCCACATCCATAGTAGAGATGGGGGCTGCTTGCCTGCTGGAAATGTGTTGGTTCCCGGCCAGTACCTTTATAGAGATCCCAGACAGATGCGATGTCCAGGTGTCCGTGCCAGATGCCGCACTCTTTCTTTTCAGACTGCCCAGGTTTCCCCACATCAATAAATAGGTTGTGGTGTGTCGCACCATCCACTTCGAAATCCTGTACGGATATATCACCAAGGCTCCATTCTTGAACCAGATTCCGGATGTACTGAATAGTCTGTTCCATGCCGGCACGTCCCTCCGGCGTAACACTGTCTGTGCGGAACCCTACAAGCTGACGCAGTATTTCCAGTGAGGGCGGAAACTCCCGTGGCATAAAAAAGAATGTAGTTTACAGAAGGTAGCATTCCATGAGCAAACGGATTCTCCGTAATCTTGCAGTGATGTGTGTTGGTAAAAAAAGATGTCATGATGTGTGAAATTGCTGACAAAACGCAGGAATTGCCCGCGATTTTCGTTGACACTCCAAGGTAAATGACGACAATAGTATCAGATATGTCTGCAGAGAATGAAAGCGCATCGGCAGGGCCACAGAGCGACAATGTTCTGGATTCTCCAGAACGGATTGTGACTCCTGGTGATTCTGACAGCGGTCATGCAGATCGTACCATGGTGGATAGACTGAATGAGCGTATGGTGAAAGAAGGTACGGAGAATGCGGTTATGCCAGAAACAAATACGCAAAGAATGGTTATGGATGCTATTGTTACGGCGGTCGTGCGTGGTGCTCGTTGTTTACTGCACGGTCCACGCCCAATAGATCGACAGGCAATAGTGGCAATTGCCGCAAATGTGTATGTTTCTCTCCAGAATGCGATGAATCGAGGGGGGTCCATTGAAGAGTGCGCTGGTCGCATTCCAGATCTAGTACAGAGCGCTTTGCAAGCGCGTAGTACAAAGCAGGGAACACCTTCGGTTGTTACAGTTGTTCTCAAGCCGAGGTAACCTCGTATTTCGTCAGTATAGGGCAGGAAAGACCTTGCGTAAGATAGAGAATATTGTTGATTACTATTTAAGTGTTCGGTAAAATGCATTCCCCCTTATATAGGGATAGGTATCGTTCTGCATATTTTCCTACATATTTCTGTGAGTTCATCTGATTTTCCAGAGGAGGGTGTACCTGAGGAAATTGTTCCCTCAGAAGAGGCGTTACAAGCGGCGTTGAGATTAGCAGAAGAGGCATGTACCGATGTACTGTTTGACAGGACTCCCACAAGGCCGTGCGGCGCTTTTTACGGCGAAAAGCTCTTTACTGAAACGATGGTACGTCCGATGACGGTGGAAGATATTTCTGGAGATGTGCGGAAATGTTATGAAGCAACGACTATTACGGATGAAGCGCTGATACGCCTACGTCCAGATCATGACCAGCCGATACTTGATACATCAGTGCAGGAGTTCGGTATGCTCAACATCTACGATGTACCTCCATACGCCACCCGACCAAAAAAGGGCAGGGAAGATGTGGTCTCTGAAAGAGAGAGATTACGGTCGTTGTTAACGGCATCGGCGGCTCGCAGGTGGTTTAAGAGTAGAATACGTCCAACCTGTTTTGAAGGCAGGGTTTTGGTTGCACGCGAAAATCCCAGCGAAGTTCTGGCATGGTTAACATACTGGCGTTCACAGGTACGTAAAGTGTGCAAGCGGAACCAGCAGAATGATGAAAGCGTTGCTAGAGTACACAGTCTGCTTACAGAGGAAAAGGAAGGAATTCAACTGCATGCGGGTCTCCGTCCAGAAAGCTACACAGAGCGTGAAGGAGAAATCTTGTTATTCGATACAATCAACAGCTTGCCCGATGCGGGTGGTGCTGCAACGTTGCTTCTTCATGAAGTATTGCCTGAATGGACACAGCACAACTACCGGGCGTGGTTGATGTATCGCCACAAGTACCTTCAAATTTGCGAATGCGGAAAATTGGGGAGGGTTTTTGTCCCATGGGGGAATAACGATCCCAGTGAGCAGTTTTTTACGCGTTTGGGGTGCAGAGAAATAGGGACACGGCTTAATAATGATCAACTGGCGGTGCGTCAGTTGCCCAAAGCAAAAGGGAAACCTGGTGAGACAGAAGAAGTACATATTGCTTCCACAGAAGGCTGGATGCTCGGTGAACTTCCGGAAGCGCAACGGCGGCTTGTTGAAATGATCAACACGTCACGGCAGCGGTTCGGACTGCCTGCCGTTTCCATAGGGAACAGTGCGATTACGCCGGACGCTTAGCGCGCATTGTAGCGATAACCAAGGGCAAGATTGCTCCGAGTATTACCAGTGAACCGGATATCAATACGGCATGCCATGCAACGGTGTGTATGATGAGCGCTTGGCCGATCACGCTCGCAAAAATAATCAAGAAGGAATAGCGCAGAACTACGTCAATTTCACGGTGCGTGAGGTAGAAGTAGTACAGGTAGTAGGGAAGGCCAACCAGCACAATACTGAAGAGAATCATTTGCGTGAGTACGGTACCGGAGATGAATGCGACGGTGGAGAAAGGGAGAAGCGGTAATGTGAGTAGAAAGCACAAAACCGAAAGGATAAAGAAGTACTGCGCGCTGCGAGCGGCAACATGCTCAGTTTTTTTGTATTGTTCACTGACAATGGAGAAAGCGGTAAAGGCACCAACAGTGCCGAACGTTGCAAGGATGCTTTGCCATGGCCACAATGGCGAAAGCACAATGAGGAATACATTGCCGATAATGAGCAAGATCCACGAAACGAGCAGTATACGCCAGTGCCGTCGATGGACGATTGTCGTCATCATGACGCCTGCCGCGGTCATGGGGATGGTATAGTGTGATGGGGCTGTTAGCTGCAAAGAAGCGTATGTGCACAAAGAAATACTGACAAGGAAGACTACCGATGCCCAGAGTGATTTGTTACGGAGAGGCAAAGGTGTTTCTGTAAGAGGATCGCGTAGTTTCTGCCACATGAGCAGAATGGCGCTGATGCCCGTGAGCGACCAGAAGCGGACAAGAGTCATATCCACTGCGGAAAGATTGTGTTGATGTATGAGCAGGTATGCAATAACCGGATCTAATCCCCATAATGCGGTAATGAGACCGATGCCTATGGCACTGCGGAGTACAGGGGAAGGAGCGACAATTTCAATATTGCGCGCACCTGCTGCCTGGAAGATGCGGATTATCTGTTGTTCCTGTTCAGGAGAGAGCAGTGCTTTGACAGTCATATGCCCTTGGTTGCCGGATGCATCTTTACGCAGGTGCAGACTGCGGAAGTGCGAATGGAATTGCAGGAGATGTTGGGTAAGACCACAGACTGCTATAGGATCATCCAACGAAAATGTGTAGCGTAGAATACAGTGGCGTTGTTGTGAACCGGGAGATGAAGCGGAACGGCTTCGTGCAGCAAAGAGCGCAGAAGACACTTCAATGGGTTCCAAATGACCGTCGGCGATGGCAATGTACATGTCTTCCAGAGAGGAATATCCCAACCGCGCAAATCCACGCACGATACTTGCTGATTCGAATTCTTCAATAAACCCTTTTTTCTGTTTTGTGAGAGTTTCCCTAAGGAGCTGTTTGCCGATGCGGATTTTCTGCGGAGTGGACTTTTCTGAGAGGGCCGAGCGAATTTTTGCAACTGCAAAAGCGGTATTTGCCCAATCCAGCCATTCCCGCTGTACAGTAGTCTTATCTGCTAAGTCGAAAGCAAGAGAAGCTCCATGTGCGAGAGGGGTCGAAAACGCAACTTCTTTGCCATTAACGCGGATAATGCGCACCTTGAGTGCTCGTTGTGGAAAGAGATACAGCGCACCATCCAGTGCGGTGGCGCCCAGAGGAAGTGCCACGGTTTTGTCGTTCGGACCGTGGATCGTGATCGAGGCGCCGAGAATGTCACTTTGCAGACTCTCCCAGAAGCGCGTACTGCGATCTGCAGTATCCTCCGCCAATGGCACAATGCGCTGTGTCCATGGTAAGTATTCCAGCAAGCCGATAGGTTCACTATCAAAGCATTGGGTAGTGATGCCTTTGTGGGCGTACTCGTGCATCTCCTGCGTGCGAATTTTGCAGCGAACACGAATGCCATGTTCTAGAATGATCGTGCTATGCAGGCCGCGATTGCCATTGATCTGTGGTGCGTTGATATAGTCTTCAAACGAGAGCGTCTCGCGTTGCCATGTTTGATGCAGTGTGCCCAACACGTGGTAACACGCGTCAATATTTTGGCAGACGAAAACGGCGGTAACAGATGAAACTCCTGTAATAGCAGTACCTTCAGCTTCGTATTGTGCCTGAAGTTTCTGCCAGGATTTGTGTTCGTAGAACACAGTGGTTTTTTTAAAAAGAGCTGGTGCCGCTTGCTGTAGTGTGGTGCGCATTTTTGCCACGGTATCCTGCCCTGGTTTTTCGTTGTTGTGCCGGAGTTGAGAGAGCGCAGTAAAGAGCTCTGGTTCCAGAATGCCCAGGCAAAGCGCTTCCAGCTCATCACGCAGATCACTCATGCACAGACGGTCGGCAATCTTCACATACACGTCCATTGTTTCCTTGGCCATTTCCCTACTCCGCTTCTCACCAAGAAATTCCGCTGTTTGCATATTGTGCAAGCGATCCACGAGCTTAATGATCATTGTGCGGACATCCTGGTTCATGCAGGTGAAGATTTTGCGCAGGGTCTCCGTTTCCTCTTCCAGTGTCGGTTTCCCTTGCAGTTCCTGCTTATCAAGTTTCGTAACACTTTCAATGAGCTGTGCCACGGAGCCATCGAATTCTTGTTCGATATTATCATAGGTCAGTTGAGTGTCTTCCATCGTATCGTGAAGCAGAGCCACGATGAGCGTATCTGTATCAGCTCCCATACCGGCAAGGATTTGTGCGACAGCAACAGGATGGGTGAAGTATGGCTCTCCGGATTTGCGCTTCTGTCCGGTATGTGCTTGTTTTCCCAATTCAAACGCGCGTTTCACGCGCTCTTGATTCTTGGAGGAGAGATGCCGGGTGTGTGTGCGAAACTCATTCCACTGCATTGAACAAGCATTATACGCATGTTATTTAGCAATGGTAGCGGATTTTTACGCTTCTAGGTGAGCTATTCCTGCTCGATGGAGAGACTTTCTTCATCGGGCCAACATCTTCTTGAGATACTGCCCCGTAAAACTCTCTGTATTCTTCGCGACTTCTTCCGGCGTGCCAAGAGCGACAATCTTGCCGCCGCCGTGGCCGCCATCGGGTCCCAGATCCACGATATAATCAACGGATTTGATAACGTCCAGATTATGCTCAATGACCAGAACGGTATTTCCTTTATCTACTAGCCGTTGCAGTACAGTGAGCAGTTTTTGAATGTCATCAAAGTGCAGTCCGGT
>JBAYNS010000062.1:0-6969 GCA_041678625.1 Candidatus Peribacteraceae bacterium | reverse complement strand
TCTCTGGTCTTACCAAAAAGAGGCCCGAGAAAAGGCTGGCGAGCGGCAAACAACGTATCTCAGGCCGGAATAGCGCAGGACATATTACCATCCGTCACCGCGGAGGCGGACACAAACGGCTTCTTCGTGCTATCGATTTCAAGAGAACAGACAAGTCCGGTGTGCCGGGAACAGTTGCTGCCATTGAATACGATCCGAATCGTTCAGCATTCATTGCACTCATTCACTATGTTGATGGAGATAAGCGCTATATTCTGGCATCTGATGGCCTTGAAGTGGGGAATCAGGTGGTTTGTGCGGAGCGCACAAAAGTTAAAATGGGCAACCGCATGCAGCTCAAGCACATCCCGGCAGGATACAAGATCTACAACATTGAATTGCAGCAGGGAAAGGGCGGAGACATTGTGCGTTCTGCAGGAACCGCTGCAACGCACATGGGAGTTGATGGCAACTATGCGCTCATCGGTTTGCCTAGCGGCGAAGTGCGCCGCGTACATCAAGATTGTTTTGCAACCATTGGAACGGTGAGTAATGCTGATCATAAGCTTGTGCGTATCGGCAAGGCAGGACGTATGCGCTGGATGGGTCGTCGGCCTCAGGTGCTGGGAAAATCCATGAATGCTGTTGATCATCCGCATGGTGGAGGAGAAGGACATTCGCCTATTGGAAGCAGAAAGGGGCCGCGTACGCCATGGGGCAAAAAGGCGCTTGGCGTGAAGACGCGCAAGGTGAATAAGTCAAAACGGCTCATTGTCCGTTCTCGTACCCATAAGAAGCGCAAACGATAATATGATTCATTCTTCCACCTTTTTTGGCATCTATACTTCCGCGATTCAAGTGATCAGTGATCAGTGGTCAGTGGTCAGTACTGATCACTGCCTTCTGACTACTGATCACTCTTTTAAATCTTGCATTCTCTCCCCTCTTTTCTAATGGCTCGTTCATTAAAGAAAGGCCCCTACATTGACCCAAAGCTTCTCAAAAAAGTGATGAAGATGATGGAAGCAGGGGAAAAGAAGATCATCAAGACCTGGGCTCGTGATTGCGATATCCCACCGGAATTCGTTGGTTTCACCTTTGCGGTTCACAACGGAAAAGATTTTGTACCTGTTTATGTAACGGAGCAGATGGTGGGGCATAAGCTTGGCGAGTTTGCATGGACAACGAAATTTAAAATCCATGGTGGCAAGATGGCCGAAGCCCAATCAAAGTCCTCTACCACAAAATAGCATTTCTCTTCTTTAATTTGTCATGAAAGCTTCTCTCCGATCAGTGCGCATCGCCCCCAAAAAGGCCAGTCTTGTGGCCAAGATGGTTCGTGGGATGAAAACGCAGGATGCGATTGCAATTCTCGGCCGTACGCACAAGAAGGCAGCCAGAATTCTGGAGAAGCTCATCGAATCTGCAGTTGCCAATGCACAGCAGAACGAAAAACAAAGTGCAGAGAATCTTGTCATTCGTTCGCTCACGGTAAACAAGGCGCAGGCGTATCATCGTGGGGTGCCTATGGCGCGCGGGCGTGTGCGACCGATGCGTAAGTTCCTCAGCCATATTGCCGTTACGCTTGGTGTGGAAGGGAGGCAGGAATCACCCAATTCCGCTGGTACCAAAGAAAAAAAAGCAAAAGTCCCTTCACAGAAGGCTCGGAAAACGGTACAAACATCCCGCTCATCTTCCAAGAAGAGCACGCCGGATCACAGGCAAGGTTCTTCCTCTACAAAGAAAACCAGCCCGAATCCCCCGGTTTCTGCTGACTCTACTCCTTCCTCCTCCGTGTAATGGGACAGAAAGTGAATCCCAACGGCTTCCGTCTGAACATCACGCACTCGTGGATGAGTACGTGGTTTGCGCGTGGCCGCAAATATCGCGATCTCTTTCTGGAAGATACAAGGATCAGGCGTTATATTTGCGATAAATTCAAGGATGCCGGTGTCAGTGAAATACATATCGAACGCAGCAAGAAGACGTCCCTTGTTATTCATACAAGCAAGCCCGGTGTGATTATCGGGAAGCAGGGGGCAGCAATCGAAGAGTTGCGTAAAGAGTTAGAGAGGCAGTTTGGCGGATCGTTTGAGGTGAACATTCAAGAGATTCGTAATCCCGATGCGGATGCCAATGTCATTGGCGAGAATATTCAAGGGCAGATTCAGCGCCGCATGCCGTACCGCCGCGCTGCAAAAATGGCTTTGGAAAAGGCGATGCAAGCAGGGGCGGTGGGAATCAAAATCCGCGTTTCCGGTCGTCTGAATGGAGCAGAAATTGCGCGAAGCGAACTCTTTAAAGAAGGGAACATTCCTTTGCAGACACTGCGTGCCAATGTGCAGTTCGCCAGAAAGCACGCTCTTACAACGTACGGGACCATCGGTATTCAGGTCTGGGTCTATAAGGGAATGGTCTTTAAGAAAGTAGAACACATCCACACAGCAAATCTTTCTGCCGATTCCGAATCATAAATCATGCTGGAACCCAAGAAGCTTCAACATCGGAAACAGCATCGCCGCCGCGGAGCGTTCCGAGGGGTCGCACAGCGCGGTCACACCCTCGCATACGGTTTCATCGGCCTGAAAGCACAATCGAATGGCGAACTTACTGCTCGGCAGATCGAGGCGGCCCGACGTGCAATGACGCACTCGGTGCAACGCGGAGGTAAAATCTGGATTCGCGTTTTTCCTCACACGCCTGTTACTAAAAAGGCGGCAGAAGTGCCTATGGGATCAGGAAAAGGAACACTCGAATATTTCTCTGCAACCATTCGCGCAGGCACGGTTCTTTTTGAGATGGATGGCCTCTCCGAATCCGCCGCGCGCGAAGCGCTGCGGCTCGCAAGTCATAAACTTTCATTAAAGACGAAGATCGTTACCCGCATTATTCGCTAATGGCAAACCTTCTGACCATGGACGAGCTGAAAAATATGCAGATGAAAGATCTTCTGCGCGAGATCCGCGAACAGTCGGCGCTTGTTGCAAAGTTGCGTCTGGGTATCAGCATGAATAAAGAAAAGGACACAGCACGCTTCACAAAGGAAAAGACGCAGCTCGCACGTATGCACACTGTCCTCACAGAAAATATGCGTCGGGCATCATCTTCAACTGCAACGAAGAGTACTACCGTTTCCTCCCCCAAGAAATCATGAGAAAGAAGACGGGAATCATCACTTCGGCCAAAATGACCGGTACGGTGTCGGTCATCGTCCATCGATCCGTTTTCCATCCGCTCTACAGAAAGCGTTTTCGTCGGAGTTCGAAGTTTTTGGCAGATACCACCGGAATAACGGATATACAGGTAGGGGATACCGTTGAAATCGCGGAATGCCGGCCTCTGAGTAAGCAAAAACACTTCCGCGTTACGGAAGTGCTCAATCGGATACCGCGTGTGAGTGAAGTCCAGGAAGAAGAAGGTGTGGAAGAGGCGGTACACCGCAAGAAGGAAGCTCCGGCGCAAGCTGTAAAAACTCCTGCTAAAAAAGAGGATAAAAAAACAAAGGCATCCGATGACCTTTCTTCTTCTGCTGCGTCATGATTCAAGTGCAATCCATTCTCGGCGTAGCGGATAATACAGGCGCAAAGAGCGTTATGTGCATCAAGGTTCTTGGTGGCACACGGCGACGCTATGCCCATATCGGCGATGTAATTATCGTTGCAGTAAAAGAAGCGGCTCCACGCGGAACTGTAAAAAGGAAGGCTGTGGAACGAGCTGTTGTTGTACGAACGAAAAAGCTTACCCATCGCAAAGACGGAAGCGGAATTCGCTTTGACGACAATGCATGTATCATCATCGCCCGCGACGGCAATCCTAAGGGAACACGTGTCTTCGGTCCAGTTGCTCGTGAGTTGCGCGCCAAAGGATTCCAAAAAATTATCTCTCTTGCTCCTGACGTCCTATGAAGATCCGTACCGGCGATCACGTCGTTATCATCAGTGGCAAGGACAAAGGCAAGACGGGAACGGTCTTGCGGGTTATGCAGGATATGCATCGCGTGGTTGTCAGTGATATCAACATGCGCACAAAGCACATTCGTTCAATGCCCAATCGTCCGGGTCAGATCATTCGCTACGAAGCATCGCTGGATGTCAGCAATGTGATGCTCATTGATCCGAAAACCAAGAAGAGGACGCGTGTAGGGTACTCTATTGTAGAGGGGAGCAAAAAACGCATTGCCAAGAGAAGTGGAGAGGAACTCATCAAGGGGAAAGCTCCAGTGAAAAAAGAGTCCGCAACCAAAGAAGAGGCGAAGACGACGAAGAAGAAGACAGAGAAGGCTGAGAGCGGAAAGAAACCCGAGAAAACACCGTTCTGGAAAAAAGTCGGCTTTGGGGCTGAAGCGCTGGAGGAAGCCGAAAAAAAGGAGCCGGCGCATATGAAGGAGAACCACCGTGTTCCCGATCAGGGCAAACAACCAGATTCTCTTTCCCACATGCGTGGTGAATAATAATGCATTCATACTATGAAGTACGTCTCTCTCCATGACCGGCTACGCAAAGATATTGCACAAGAGCTCAAAAAAGAGCTGAAAATCACGAACATGTATGCGCTTCCTCGTTTAGAGAAAGTGGTAGTGAATGTGGGTATCAACAAATCGAAGATGGATAGCAAAGAGATGCATGCGTACGTTGCAGATTGTCTGGCGAAAATTACAGGTCAGAAATCCGTATTTACTAAGGCGCGTATCGCTATTTCTAACTTCAAGACGCGCCAGGGAATTGTTGTTGGTGCCATGGTCACGCTGCGTGGCCGCAGAATGGAGGAGTTCCTGGATCGGCTCATCAGTTATACTTTGCCGCGCATCCGCGATTTTCGCGGTCTTTCCGCAAAGTGCGATGGTCATGGGAACTACGCAATTGGTATCCGCGACCATTCCATTTTCACTGAAATTCCACTTCCAGACGCCAAACAAGTTTTTGGATTGCAGGTGCAAATTACCACAACGACGAACAATGATGACCATGCACGCTTGCTCCTCAAAAAGATGGGACTGCCGTTCCGTCCAGAAAAACAAGGTGCTTCTTCTACCCTTTCCGCGTAATTCTCATGGCTCGTACTGCCCTCAAAAATAAGCAGAGCACGGCACTGAAAGCCTACCTTAGGGCAAAAGGTGATGGTCGGAAGTCGAAGTTCCCAACGCGCGTTTACAATCGTTGCGGACTTTGTGGACGGCGGCACGGTTACATGCGATTCTTTGGCGTCTGCCGCATTTGCTTCCGCGAACTCGCCATCAATGGCGAGATTCCAGGCGTTACCAAATCTTCCTGGTAAATGTTATGACTTACGTTACCGACCCTGTAGGCGATCTTCTCACCCGCATGCGCAACGCACAGAGCGTACGGCATCTGCAGTGCACAGCTCCCTGGTCAAAGATCAAAGAGCAACTCTGCGGTATTCTGAAAGATCACGGATGGATTGCCGATGTGCGTGTTGTCGGGGAAATCCCCAACAAGCTCATTGAAATCACTTTTGCGGATGATAAACCTAATATTATTTTCCAGCGGGTAAGCAAACCTGGTCGGCGAGTGTACTGCGGTGTAGATGATCTGAAACCTGTTCTGCACGGCTACGGGATCGCGATTCTAACAACCAGCCAGGGTCTTATGACGGACAAGCAAGCCCGTGAGAAGAAAATTGGCGGGGAACTACTTTGTACTATTGCATAACCATGTCGCGCGTAGGAAAAAAACCAGTGGCCATTCCCTCCGGTGTGACGATAGAAATCACCGGCAATGTTATAAAAGTAAAGGGGGCAAAGGGTGAACTGACATACCATCATTTGCCGGAAGTGACGGTGAGTATTGAAAATGGGCAGGCACTTATCGGACGGAAAGGGGATACCAAGCAACATATGGCATTCCATGGCCTCACACGGCAGCTCATTGCGAATATGGTGATCGGTGTCAGTGAGGGGTATGAAAAGAAACTGGAAATCATCGGCGTGGGTTACAAGGCACAGGCAAAAGGGAAGAGTGTTACGCTCAATCTTGGGCATTCACATCCTATTGAGTATAAAGCTCCGGAGGGTGTGGAAATTGCACAAGACGAAAAGAATAAGAGTATTCTGATTATTCGTGGCATTGATAAGCAACGTGTCGGCCAGGCTGCCGCAGAGATTCGTTCATTCCGTCCACCGGAGCCGTACAAGGGCAAGGGTGTGCGGTATATGGGCGAACAGGTACGTCGCAAAGTTGGTAAAGCTGCTACAAAGGGTGGCAGCGAATAGTATTTTCCTTATGTATTCCATGCTTTCACAGAAGATCTATCACAGGCTTGCTCGCAAAAGACGCATTCGCGCCAGAATCCGCGGGACGCAGCAGTGTCCACGGCTTACAATTTACCGTTCTCTCACGCAGATAACGGCGCAGCTCATCGACGATGAAGCCAAGAAGACGTTGGTCTCCGCGAGTACCAAAGAACTGAAGGTCAAGCCGAACGCGGATGGTGCAAAGAAGCTCGGCACCCTGATTGCCAAGAAGGCCAAAGACGCCAAAATGACTACCATTGTCTTCGATCGTAATGCGTATTTGTATCATGGCCGCGTTAAGGCGCTGGCCGATGCCGCACGCGAAGGCGGACTCAAGTTTTAACCATTTTTTACTACTGTCTAGATGTCTATTTCATCTCCATCATCACAAGTACCAGAACCATTGCTGGAACTTGCTGAAAAGCTACACAATCGGACATTTGATCCGGCAACAACTGAAGTGAAGGGAGATCTTTCTGTCCTTGAAGCTGATGATAGTGGCGATAGCGATGGCGACTGTTTACTGGTGGTTCTTCAGGATGGTGATCGTGAATGGAGAGTAACTGGATACCGTCACTTTTTCAGAGATAAATGTAAGATGACTATATCGGGATAATTTTTAATTTTTCATTCTTCATTTTTAATTTCTCCTATGCCTAAAACTTCCCGTCCAGATCGTAAGCGCACTGATCGCCGCTCCCGCGAGCCGAAGGAATTTGAGGAAGTGACGCTCTCCGTAG
>JBAYNS010000061.1:0-6974 GCA_041678625.1 Candidatus Peribacteraceae bacterium | reverse complement strand
TTGCACATATAGGAGCACAAGTGCAGTGGCACGGCCAAGAGACAATGATTTTAGAGAAAGCAAAAATTCGCGGCGAGCAGAGCGAGGGGATGATTTGTGCGGCAGAGGAACTTGGGTTGAGCGAGCGTTTTCCGGAATGTACAGGACATTGCATCATTGATCTTGGCGACGGTACCGATGCTGTCGGGGAGCCGCTTGCTCAACACCTCGGCATGACAGATACGGTGTTGGATATTGATAATCATGCCATCACTCATCGTCCGGATCTCTTTTCTCAGTTGGGTTTTGCACGCGAGTGTGTTGCGATCGGCCTTGCAACATGGAAGAAAAAACAACCATCCTTTGATTTGCCAACATTCCCCAAAGCATCCATGCCGTTTAAGCAGGTTGTGGAATGCAAAGATCTCATTCCACGCTACTGCGGATGCACTCTCTCAATCGATAGCATCGGAGAAACACCGGAGTGGATGCGGCGGCGGCTGGAATCCGTTGGTGTGCGCTCACTCCTCCTGCCCGTTGATATCACGAACTATGTCATGTTAGAGGTGGGCATGCCGCTCCATAGTTTTGATGTGGATGATTTGAAGGGCGATGTGCATATTCGTCTCTCCAAAAAAGGAGAAAAAGTCGTCACGCTCGATGAGGTAGAGCGTCCTCTCCCCGATGGCGCCATCGTTCTCAGTGACGATGCCGGCATCTTCGATCTCCTTGGTATTATGGGGGGCTTAAGAAGTTCCACAAAAGAGGGCACGAAGCATGTGTATTTGCACAGTGTTGGTGTTGATTCTGCGGCAATTCGCCGTGGAATTCTGGGTACCGGACACAGAACAGATGCGGCGACAATCTATGAAAAAGGTATTCCCAACAGTACGGTTGCTTTGGGTTTTGCGCGAGCTCTTGCGCTCTTCCTGGAACTTGTTCCGGGGGCCAAGATCACCTCGGCACTCGATCCATGGGGTGATGACGGCACGCCGGAAGCCATCGATCTTCCTCTTTCTGTTGTTACCAGAAAATTAGGAACGAATATTTCTGCAAAGCAGATTGAGAAAATTCTGACGGATCTGGAATGTACCGTGAAAAAAAGCGGTGGCACATTCAGTGTTACACCTCCGCGGCATCGGCTGCGCGACCTGAAGGGGGCGCATGATCTCATTGAAGAAATCGGACGGATCTACGGGTACGATTCCATTGCACCAGTTTTGCCTTTGGCGGCGATAGATCCTCCGGCGCACGATGAACGTATTCACCGTATGCGCGATGCCTTAAAAGAAGAGGGGTTTGCGGAAATTCTCCCCCTCTCACTTTGGGGTCCTGGCATTCTTTCTCAATGCAAAATTGATCAGAAGGGCGCGATTACCCTTGAGAATCCGCTTGGTGAAGAGCTGTCCCTCTTGCAGCCGAGCACATTGCCGGGGCTTCTGGAACATGCGCAACGCAATTTGCAGCATGTGGAAAAAGCCCTGCGCACATTCTATTGGGGGCAGGTCTTCTATGGTGATTCAAAAGAACATATGGAACTTGGCGCACTGGTTGCCAACCGTGCTCCTGCAGATCTGCAAGACGAGCCGTTGCTATCCCTTAAAGCGAATCTCCGCCATGCACTTGATGTTGCTGGATATGCTTTAAAAGTTGTTCCTGCGCAGAAGCCGATTCCTGCAGCGCACCCCGGGCGCAGTGCAGATCTCTTTGTTGGTGATAAACGTATCGGGGAACTTTTTGAATTACATCCTTCTGTTCGTGATCAATTCGACCTGCCGTACCGGGCAGCTGTAGTCCAGATCAATCTCTCTGAACTTTTCGCATGCGAACCGGCAGTGAAGATGGCACGAGGAACTCCGCAGTTCCCGGCGATTGCATACGATGCGACAGTAACCGTCTCGCATTCCATGCGCATTGAGCAGGCACTGAATACCCTCAGAGGATCCAACAATCTCCTCGAAAGCGTGGATATCATCGATCTTTATGATAAAGGAGTAGCAGAATCCGACGGATACAGGCTGACGCTCCGATTCACCTATCGCGCACTGGACCGAACTTTGGAAGAAGAGGAGATTAAAAAACTCCACACCACGCTCTTCGATAATTTTCTCAAGAATATTGAAGAACCGTCATATCTGGAGAAAATTGCGTAAATAAGCAGGCCACAGGCAAGATGCCCATCGTTTTTGGTTGGGGTAGAATAGACGCCTATGTCCATTACCACGCGATCTGGCGATCATGGCGAAACGGGACTCCTTGGCGGAGAGCGCGTTTCCAAATCCTCACCGCGTCTGGAAGCGTACGGCACGATTGATGAGCTCAATGCTGTGCTCGGAGTCGTGCTTGCCGAAGAAAATGTGCCAGAGGAAATCTCAGCACATCTTCATGAGGTTCAGCGCCTTCTTTTCCGCATGGGAACCGATCTGGCGACTTCTCTTGATCGTCAGGTGAAGATTGAACGCATGGATCAAAAAGATGTTGATCAGATTGAAGTTTGGATTACGGATCTTGAGCAGGCACTTTCTCTCCTCAAGCGTTTCATCCTCCCTTCAGGCTCGCGCCTTGGAGCATTGCTCCATCAGGCGCGTACCGTCTGCAGGCGCGCAGAGCGGCGCGTTGTCGCGCTTGCAGAGCTTGAGCAGATCAATACACATGTTCAGGTGTATTTGAATCGGCTGAGTGACTATTTGTTTTTAGCAGCAAGGGAGGCGAACAGAAGAGCGGGGGCTCAGGAAGTGGAAGTGTGACGAGTTGATTCGTTGCTAGTTTTTAGTTCCTAGTTGCTCGTTCTTAGTTCCTAGTTGCTCGCTTTATTTAAAAACTAGCAACAAGGAACGAACAACGATCAAACTACAACAGCATCTCCCCCTGTGGCAGCCCCAAAATTCCCCAGAAGTTCAAGAGAACCAAGAAAATGAAGAATGCCATGAGTGGGAGTGCAATGAGTACTGCAAGGATCGGAGAGAACTCTTCTTTTGTATGAAGACTGCGATACAAGCTTGTGCCACCATAGAGCAGTGCCACGATTGCAAAGGGAAGATCAGCTCGTTGTAACCACCAGGTGCTCTCCTGCATGCGAATGCTGTTGTGCATTAAGAGGTACGCAACGAACAGACTTGCTCCCAAAACGTAAAAGAAAAAACCTGAGAGTTGTTTAAGAAAAAGGGACATATTGCGAGTATACCGCATCCCTCATACCGAACAGTAGTTTTTACCCTTTCTGCACCGTCAGGCGCACGCGCCCCTTTCTCCTGCGGCGTGACAGTACCTTACGGCCATCCTTAGTGGCCATACGGCTCAAAAAACCGTGTTTACGTAATCGCCGGCGCCATTTCAGTTTTCCTAACATAAGAGCCGAGAAACGTTATCTGGAAGCTGTTATTTGGTCAAGAAAAACGCGATCGTTTATTCGTTCTTCGTTTTGTTGAAAAGCAAGGAATCAACAACGAAGAACTAGGAACAAAATGACTCGGGCGCTACACTCGGGTTCATGTATAACCTTTCCACTCTCCCCTCAGGACTTCCAATTCTCACCGCTCCCAGCGATGGAACCGATTCTGTAACGGTTCTCATGTTTGCAGGCGCAGGTTCGCGCTATGAACGTGAAGAGGAGCGGGGCATCAGTCATTTTCTGGAGCACATGTTTTTCAAAGGTGGAAAAAGATATCCGAGTACCAAGGATGTGAGCGTGGCGATCGACAGCGTTGGAGGCGATTTCAATGCTTTCACTGGGAAGGAATACGCGGGATATTACGTCAAAGTTGCAGCGCAGCATCTGGATCTTGCGTGCGATGTTCTCAGTGACATGCTTCTCTGTGCTTCTTTCCCCAAAGAAGATATTGAACGGGAGCGCGGTGTCATTATTGAAGAAGAGCGTATGTATCAGGACACGCCGATGTACCGTGCTGGATGGGACTTTGAACAACTCATCTTTGGTGATCATCCGCTAGGTTGGGATACGATTGGAAAGGAAAAAGTCATTCTCTCCGTACAGCAGAAGGACTTTCAGGCACATAAGGATTTGCTCTACACGCCGGATAACCTTGTGCTCGCTTTTGCAGGAAAAGTCACCACTGATCAGGCAATGAACATGGCAGAAACGTATTTCCCCGGAATTGATGGTGCAAAACAGCGGGAATTTGCGGCGTTCTCTTCCTATGGTTCGGAGCGCGTGTTCCTCCGTACAAAGAAAACGGAACAGGCGCACCTTGTACTCGGCGTTCCGGGCGTCAATGTGCTCGATGATGATCACTTTGCGCATAAACTCCTCTCCATCATCCTTGGTGGCAACATGAGTTCGCGCATGTTCCTCAATATCCGTGAGGCCAAAGGGCTCTGTTATTACATTTCAACGGAAACGGACAGCTATATGGATGCCGGTGTTCTCTCCACGCGCGCAGGCGTTGATCAGTCACGTCTGCACGAGGCCATCACCGCCATCAAGAACGAGTATATGGAGTGCGCCGCACACGGTGTCACGGAGGAAGAAGTCCAACGCGCCAAAGACTTTCTCAAAGGCAAGATCACACTCTCGCTCGAGGATTCCGAGGAGCGAGCGCACTTCTTTGGCAAACAAGAGCTCCTGTATCCAAAAACGCGCACCATAGAAGAGTACTTTGTTGAAATTGATAAAGTCACCAAAGAACAAATCGATACTCTTGCAACGCGCCTCCTTTCACTCAACGAGCTCCGGCTTGTGGTGATTGGCCAGGAGAAGGAGCAGGACAAACTCGAGGCGCTCATTAGCGCTTAAGAGAGAGGGCTTTGATAAATTCTTGAACCGTATATCTGCGCAGGTTCGCTTGGGTAATCGAACCCAAGCTACGGTTTTTCACGGTTTTCTTGTCTTCAATATTGATGTCATTGATGAATGATGTATGTTTATGTACTGTTCTCCATTGAGATGTGGTTTCCCAAATACGCTAAAAGTTCTACACCAGAAAGAGATAATTTACAGCGGAGAACATCTCCTTGTTCTCAGCCAGAATGCTGCAGCACTCGTCGTATCACGATGGACCAAAGGACAGCGGTTTTTGCTCTTTTTCTCGAAGCACCTCATGAAGTGCCAGCAAAACTGCAATCTCTTCTGCAGCCTTCCAGTATCAATGGCACATTGCCGAAGCAATTTTGGGATGAACTGCATGTTCTAATCGGTCAGAAAAATGGTGGCACACTTACCGTAGAAGATTGTGGGGATTGCCTGAGTGATTTGCTGAAAAGATATGGGATTGAAGAAGACGATAGGTATGACGAATGTCTGCGGACGGCTTATAAAACCAGAAATTCTCCTCAAGTTGATAACTGATCAGGATCAAGACGCACTCGAAAGTCTGCTCACTGTGTGAACAACTACTTCGGCTCCTTTTGCCACAGAACATAGATGGTGTAGATGCCGATGACTGTTCCGATCGGCAGATCAAAAAGGCTTAAGATTCCCAGTGCTATCCCCAGTGGTCGTGCCCAATTTTTTTGCTTGAGCAAGCCAATTCCTTCTATCAGGCTCAGGAGTGATGCAACAAGGAGAATTCCTAAAATAAGAGTGAGATAATCTCCCAATAGTTGTGATTCCAAGCCGGTCAGAGCGATCAGGGCTTGTTCACGCCACTGATACGGAATTGTTAAAGCCAATCCAACCAAAAGACCGGCGCCGCCTGTTACGGCGTAAATCCATCCAAGAATAGTCAGGTGAAGTTTCATGATTCTATGATCCTCCCGATGCAGAGAAGTGTAAAGATGGATGACATCTGGAGGAGCGCCTTGCATTCGCCCCCACCCCCTTCCCCTCCCCCGTAACGGGGGAGGGGTGTAGGGGAGAGGGCAATATGCGGCGCTCCCCAGAGTAACACTTTCCATTTTTTCTCCTTCACTTCCTCTTTCCCCTTCCTTACCATATCGCTACCCATGAACCAGTCATGCCGCTTGGCGGCATTCCGGTTCAGGGCAGGCTTCCTTCCCTCATCATTTCATGGAAAGAACTCTCGTTCTCCTCAAACCCGACTGCGTCTCGCAAGCCATTTGCGGCAAAGTAATTTCCCGATTCGAAGAATCCGGATACAAAATTCTCGGTTGCAAGATGATCAAGCTCTCTGCTGAACGCCTGCGCGAACACTATGCACACATTGCCGATAAACCCTTCTATCCAGAAGTTGAAGCCTTCATGCAGCAAACTCCGGTCATTGCCATGGTTTTGGAAGGAGAGGGAATTGTGGAGACGATGCGCGAGATGTTAGGCGTTACTGATTGTCTGGAAGCGGTCCCCGGAACTATCAGAGAGCAATATGGCAGCAAAAATCCTCAGGACAGCAAAATGCGCAACGTTGTGCATGCGTCTGATAGTGCGCAGGCAGCAGAGAAGGAAGTGTGGAGGTTCTTCAGCGAAGATGAGCTGTTTGAGTATCAGAGGGTTTGATTTTCTTCAGGGCTACCATTACGAGCACCCGGCTGTGGTGATTGCACACTACAGACTTGCTCAAAGTCTAGGATGGAGACTAGTAATTTGTTACCAGTAACTCTGTAATGTTCCTATTTTGTGAGTTGAGGTTAATTTCTCTTCTGTTCTCTATCAAATTGAACTGGTATCCAGCATACAAATCTCTGATGAGATCAGTATCGCTATTGCTAAGCGCCCAAAGCACTCCTTTGGAATCAAGTTCTCTACAAAGATTTGATAATCTAGCTTGATCTTCTTCGCAAAACTTCTCCTTTGTGTAGCGATTAAAATCTGAATAGCCTCCCAGCTTATGGTAGGGAGGATCAAAATAAACAAAATCCCCTTTTTTGATTCCAGTCATGCCATATTCAAAATCCCCACATCGTATGTCTACGTCTTGTAAGGCTGCAGATGTGGCTTCAAGATTCTCTGGATCATAGTAACGACGATTGTAATTTCCGTATGGAACATTAAATTCCCCTTTCTTATTTACTCTAAACAATCCACGGAAACAGGTTTTATTCAGATAGATGAAGCGTGCAGCTCGTGTAAACAAATCAAGCTG
>JBAYNS010000060.1:0-7019 GCA_041678625.1 Candidatus Peribacteraceae bacterium | reverse complement strand
CACGCAGGTTACCGTGATTGCTCAGTGTGTCGGAAAACATGCGCTTCCCAAGAATGTCCATATCCATTCTCTGGGCAAAGAAGAAGGATTACCCCGGTGGCGGCAGATTCTGCGTTTCTGGAAATTGCAGTGGTCACTGCGTGGTGAATACGATGCCGTTTTTGTGCACATGACTCCGATTTGGGTGCTTCTTGGTTGCGTGTTGTGGAAGATCCTCCGGAAGCGCATGTATCTTTGGTATGAAATACGCCGTGGTAGCTGGCGGTTGTCTGCCGCACTTCTGTGTGTGCGTACCGTGTTCACAGCAACACAACACGGGCTGCCGCGGTCATCGCGAAAACAGAAGGTCGTTGGACATGGAATTGATCTTCATACATATATCCCCAATTCTTCTCTGCGCGAACCCGGGATCATTGTTGCCGCCGGACGCATTACCCGTTCCAAACATTACGATGTCATCCTGCATGCCTTTGCGCAGCTACCGCAGGATTGCAGACTGCTGATTGCCGGAGGCATCATTACCCCGCACGATACCGCAGAGCATGAGCGTCTGCAGTTGCTCATGCGTGATCGTGCAATCACAGACCGGGTGATAATCCAGTGGGTACCGCCGGCGGAGATGCCTTCTCTTTTGTGTCGTGCAGATCTCCTGCTGCATGCATGTATTGGCGGTCTGGATAAGATTGTTCTGGAGGCAATGGCATGCGGCTGTCCGGTCGTCTCTTCATCTCCTGCTACGCGAGAAATTCTACCCGGCCAATGCGTTGCAACAGAGGCGAACATGGCTGAAAAGGCGCGAGCTATTCTCGCCATGAAACACGATGAGCGTGATGCCTTTGCAGCAGATTTACGTCACCGCGTAGAACAGAACCACAATCTTACTGTTCTCATCAGCACCCTGGTGTATGACATGCAATAATGCGCTTAAGTTTTCTTTCTGCACATATGTCCTCTACTCGTCGTTGGATTCTCATCCTCGCTTGCTGCAGTACCGTCATTGCACTCTTCATGCAGGTTCCACAAGTTCTCCGCATGATAAACCCTGCATGGCAGGGGATACCGGTACACCTGAATTCCGATGAATCGCTGTACCTTGCACGCGTGGAACAGGCGCTGATCGGTGACGGTGCAGAGCAAGTTGCGGAGGGATTTACCGGTGATCCAGAGATCGTCGGTTTGCAATCCGGTCTTATTGAGCGTGCATACGGCGTGCTCTTCGGATGGACTGGCTGGCGCGCTGCAACGGTTTTGCAGATCATGGATTCGGTGGTTCCGGTACTTGTCTTCCTGGGATTGTGGTGGTTCTTCCTGCTTGCAGGTTTTACGCGATTGCAAGCCCTTTTTGCTGCACTGCTCTTTGTCGGGATCAACGCGTACGGTTTCAATCGTCCCATTAATCAGCGCGCAAGTTTCCTCTGCGGGCTCCTCACGATGATTGCCGTTTTGCAGGGGCTGCGCGGACGCTGGGTCTGGAGTCTCATTGGCGGAGTCCTTATGGGACTACTTGTCGGTGTGTACTTCTGGACATGGACATTCGTGTGGGCGTGGTTCGGGTTCCTCTTTCTCTGGATGTTGATGGAACGGTACGTTCTACATCAACAAAGTCCAGTGCGATGGCGGTGGTTCATACTCATTGGTGTTGTCAGCGTACTCGCGGCATTACCGTTCTTCCTGCAAATCTATGGATGGACACTGCACCCGCTCTACGAGGTAGCACGCTTCCGCAGCGGGCTCTACTACAACCGTATGGTGGAATCCATTCCCTACTCGATCGTTTTTCTTCTCATGGTTACGGGTGTTCTGGGTGCTTCCATCCGCAACCCGGTACTGATGCGCAGGCACGCACCCATTCTTGCCGCGGTTCTTGCGATGTTTGCAGTCACTCATCAGCAATTATTGCACGGCATGACGTTCCTCTTTGTTTCCCATTACATTTTCTTCCTAGTGTTTGCGGCCATGGGCGCGTTTGTGCTCAGCCTGACATTCAGGTCGCGATGGCTCCTCTTCTCGCTTCTTGGTTCATCTGTGTACCTTGCAGCTATCACGTACGATGGGCGCGCCATCCTCAAGCTGTTCCATGTCAGGTCTTCTGATTTCACTGAGCAGCATTTGGTGACACTGCTGCCCGCACTTGATGATCTGCCTCGGTCGGTCATCCTCTCCGATCCGGATGCATCACAATTCATCTCCGGATTCACCAAGCACGACATCCTCTATTCGATTTATCTCAAGAATTCCATCATGACGCACGAGGACATTGCGTGGCGGCTGTGTCTCTCCCTTGCCCCGTTGCCGGGAGAAAATCGTTTTATTCGCGATCGGATTCACCTGGTCTATCCGGATCCTTCCGGCTTACTCAAAGATCCCATCATTCGCCTGCGTGAAGAAGAGCTCGTACTGCAGGCATGTCAGGAAGTAGATAGCAATCCTGCATACTGGCTGAGGCGTTACCATGTGCGCTATGTCTTTTGGGATGAAGAACGTCAACCATTGTGGGATCTCCGGCGTCTTCACACAAGCCTGGATCTTGTGGCGCAAGGAGAAAGATGGTCGCTGTGGAAGGTAAAAGAACAGTAAATCGTCGTTTTGCTACAGAGCATCCCGTAAGCGATCGCTTGTTTCTTCCACCGGTGCGATTGTTTGATCGGGGCGCAAGTATTGCTTGTGGTCTTCCAGAATTTTCATCAACTGACTACGATCGGGGAGCGCTGGGAGCGGATAAGGACTTCCCTTTAGTTTTGTGTAGAGTTCCTGAATGGTGCAGAGAGAAAGCATGCCGGAGAGAATGCCAAAGAGCATGCTTCCCTGCCATTGCTTTTTGGGCGGATCAAGGAAGTACCCGAGCGTCTGCTCCGGTTTTTTAAAATAATTGAGCAGCATCACCGGGCCGCTTAGGCCGGAAAATCCTGCCCAATACTTTGCACGGTCTTTTTCCGGCACTATCGCGCAGCGGTATCCTTTCTGCAGCAGAATTTCATTGGCTTTATCAAAGGTGTCGTACCGCGTGGGCTTCTTCAAAATTCCGGGATGTGTGTTGCCGTTCGCCGGTCCCAAATGCAGGTCTTCTTTCTCAAAAACGAGTTCTCTGTTGAAGGCGATACAGTAGCTGCTACTGGGCTGAATGTGTGTGCCATTGATGTCAAATTCCCACCATTCACGGGGACGAAAGCTCACAGTAGCGGTATGGGGAACGGCAAGCTCGTGTTCAACAACATCTACAGCTTCTCCATTCAAAAGGAACATGTCATCATCGCAAATCCAGCCGATGGTGCGATTTTTGGCAACATGCCGGAGAAACTCCTCGGATTTTGTTGCGGCATACAGGTTCAGGAATTTCTGCACGCGTGCTTTTGGGAATTCCTTTTGGTCCAACAATCCCGACGAATCGAAGATGACGATATCAACACGATCTTCCAAATACTTTGTAGCCAGGTGATACCACACTGTCATCATCGGCGGCAGAATGTTCATAGTGAAGAGCGCCGGTTTGTTACTGGGCGGTAACGGTTTCCGCGTTGCGTAATACTGCAATGTCGGCAACCCTGTGCGCAGGGTTTTCAGTAGAGAGAAGCGCTTAAATGCGTATGGCACGAGTGTGACGTACTTATACTGCATAGATTATGTAAGAGAGAGATAGAGCGCGCTCTGACCGTCGGTTTCCGTTCCATGGTGGAGTGCATGAATCCGCAAGCCATTTTCCGCCAAGAACGAACGAAAGAAATTTTCACTATACCGCACGCAATGCAGAGCTCCTTTCCACTGCTGTTTGTACCCTTTAGGGTTTTCCTTTTCGTCCGCTACATTCTTTTCCACAAACGCGGTCAAAAACACTTTGCCAGTCGGCGTGAGCAATCGTCGGAATTCCTTCAGATACGGACGGATTTCATCCGAGTGCATGTGGGAGAATACGGAATAGAGATAGATAATATCAAAGGAATGATCTGCAAGAGGCAAACGGAACGCTGTGGTGATGGCAGAGCCTTTCGGGTTGTATCGTTTGTTGTGCGCATTGATGTGCAGGAAACAAAAAGACGGATGTTTCTTTGAAATATACCGTTTACACCATTGGATTGCTCCGTCGCTCACATCAACACCTTGATAGGTGGAAATTGGCCCTATTGCACTCAGAATACCTATGGGCAATCGGCCATATCCGCATCCGATTTCCAGCACTGCACCTTCTTTTTTCAGGCCAAAATCCTTCTGGAGCCGCTTTGCTTCTTTTTCTCCCGATTGCAGGAACACCTCATCATCCAGAAAATTTTGTCCTCCAAAGCGCAGGAATGTTGAGGGTAGTGTCATGCCGCGGTGAACCACAGCCTCGGGACGGACAATATTGCGGAGCCGGCGCAAAAGCGTACGCAATGTGGATGGCACAGATGCATGGTATCAGGAAAAGAAGTTGAGGGAATGTGGTGAACGTAAGAAATTAGAGAAATAAGGGAAAAGAGCAGAGTCCATCTCCCTGTCAGTGAGAATCCTCCATTTCTCCGGTTTCTTTCTCCTCTTTTATTAGTACACTTTCCTTATGCTGCGTGTGTACATCAAAGAACTCCCCGGCTGCGAGCACATTCCACTCTTGTATCCCAATCTGGGGCGGCCGGAGCATCCGGGGCGTATGGCATTCCTCAATCAGGCTTTCGACAATTTTACTACGCCGTTCGTTGAGATTGTTGACGATCCTCACAACGCAGATTATCTGCTGATTCCGCATAACTTTCCTTCTGTACGCGCACAGAAAGACTATGTGCAGGAGTATGCGCACCTCTCACAAAACCTGAATAAAAAAATCATCGTCTTTTGGCATGGAGATAGTACCGATCCGGTCACGTTGCCGAATACCGTGGTGTTCCGGACATCCCAGTATGGTGCGAACATACGGGAAAACGAGATCATCATGCCGCCGTATACACCGGATTTGCTTGCGGGAAAGCCTTTTGCTCCCAGAATGAAGAGCGATATTCCCACGGTAGGGTTCTGTGGCTGGGCGAAGTATAAGAATATGAAAAATCGCTTGGGGACTATGGTTAAAAATGCCTGTGTACGAGTGATCAGTGATCAGTGGTCAGTGGCCAGTAGTCATCTAAAGGGGCTGACACTACGGATGAAGGCAGTCAAAGTGCTGGAAGGCAGTCGGCTGATTGAGACCAATTTCATTTTGCGCGGCAGTTACTCCGGCAGTCCCTCTACAATCAAAATTGATCCGCAGCGCGGGCGCCAGGAGTACATCGAGAATATGCTCACGTCTGATTTGCCACTTGCTATCAAAGGAGATGGCAATTACTCCTATCGTTTCTATGAAGCACTGAGCCTTGGGCGTGTCCCCGTTCTCTTGGATACCGATTGTGTTTTACCTCTTGCAGACGTTCTCGATTACGATTCTTTCATTCTCCGTGTCGATTGCCGCGATCTTGTCGTACTCGATCAGAAGATTCGCACATTTTGGGATGGGTTGAGCGATGAGCAGTACGCTGCGATGCAGCGCAGTGCCCGCGAGGCGTTTGCAGAACACCTGAATGCCAAAAGTTTCCTGCAGCATGTGGTACAACGTTGCCTTTAGGAATGTTGTTTTTTGAAAGTAAGAATCTTCTGTGCCAAGTCTTGCGGATCTCCGGCTTTACACAGAATAACTAGCGGATGATCAGCAAAGCGTTCCAAAATGGCGGGGCTCTTCTCTGTAATAATCGGCACGCCGCACGCAACGGCGTCGTACACTTTGTGCGGAATAACGCGCTGTGCTTTTGCACTGGTGCCGAAGATGCCTAAGCACAAGTCTGCCGATCGGATTTGGTCGGGGAGTTCTTGCAGAGGCAGCGTGTTTTGAAAAGTAACATTTTCTACGTCGAGTGCGTGCGCTAAAGCCTGTATGTCATCCTTCGTCTGGCCGTTGCCTACAAGCAGAAAATGCACTGCGGGGTCATGCTCTTCTACGATTTTGGCAGCACGGATGATTGTATCTATTCCCTGAAGAGGAATGTATGTGCCGTAGAAGAAGACGGTAAAATCGTTGCCGGTTTTAGGACTCTTTTTAGGGAAAAAGAGATCCGTGCGCGGTTCCAGATATACCACACGAATGCGTTTAGGATTCAGGCGACAGTGTTTGGCGAAGAACTTTCTGTGCTCCTCTGTATCCACAATGATTTCATCCGCCATATGGCAGCTCATGATGTCTGCCAGATAGAGAAACCATGCATACGGATTCCATGGGCTTACTTTTTTACGATCACTGACCAATGTGTCGTACGCAGAAACAAAGGCATCAAAAATGAGCCGTTTCCGCGGGAAACGCGTCAGCAACCATGCGAGGGGAATGAATGGGTATCCCAGAAACATAACAACAACAGTGTCGGCACTGTGTTCATGGCGGTATTGCCGTATCAGATCTAGATACTTGCGCAGAAATCCCTGCTTCTTTGTGCGGCAGAGTACGATGCGGCATCCTCGTTTCTCATAGTCCTTCCGGATCGTCTGCGTATGCGGAGATTCCTGGTCAAAATGGCCGAAGAGAACAGCAATTTTTCCCATCATGCAATGATGGTTCACGGTGAGGGACGTGTTGTCAACGGTAGTGCACAGAAACTGTATAGATCTGCTCTATGGAAATGATGCGGATTATATGATCAATGGTGTGATATTGCGCTATTCTATGGTCTATGCGCATTGTTTACGCTCTCCATACACGCTTCCCTACAGAGAAGGCCCACGGCATTCAGGTATTGCACGTGTGCACAGCGCTCAGTCATCTGGGGCACGATGTCACGCTTGTGGCACCGAGTGTGCGCAATAATACCGATCGTACTCCATGGGAATACTACGGCATTCCCGAATCTTTCCATTTCCGCGAGCTTACGCACTTTGATCCGTGGGAAGCCCGGTGGATCCCCGGATCTTTAAAGTTTCTTGCCACCATGGTTGTGTACGGTCGTGCGTTGCGTCGATTTTTTATCCGGGAATCTGCTGATCTCCTCTATACGCGCTCACCTCTTCTCTTGCGTCCGCTGCTTGCCACTAACACTCCT
>JBAYNS010000059.1:0-7122 GCA_041678625.1 Candidatus Peribacteraceae bacterium | reverse complement strand
AGAGGGAGCTTTTGGTGAAAGATGCTCCACAAATTGGCAGAACAGAGAAGCTGGGAATTCCTGTGCGATGTAGGCGGAGTTTCGGGTAGTATCCTCCATGATGTTTACCGGCATCGTTGAAACAACGGCACCAGTGCTCAGGCGGACAGAATCATCTCTCATTCTTGGTTGTCCGCAGAATTTTACCGATATTGTCATCGGTTCAAGTATTTGCGTTTCCGGCGTCTGTCTCTCTGTTACAGAGTGCGATCGGGGGCAGCTCATATTCGCTGTGGTACCGGAGACGTGGAAATGCACAAAACTTGGCAGCTTGAGCGCGGGAGATACTGTTAATCTGGAGCGTGCGCTCAAAGCTGATGGTCGCTTTGATGGCCACATTGTTCAGGGGCATGTAGAGACAGTGGGGGAAGTGGGCAGTCTGATCCGTTCCGATGATGGTAGCGGCATGCTCACGGTGCATATTCCCCCGGAACTGTTGCCGTTTATTGTTGCCAAGGGATCCATTGCTTTCGATGGTGTATCGCTCACCGTTGCATTGCTCAAAGAGGATGCCGTTGTAGTTGCTCTCATTCCACACACGCTCACTGGTACGACGCTAGGGAATCTGCACGCGGGTGATTCTGTGAACATTGAGACGGATATTCTGGCACGATATGCAAAGAAGTTCTCCCTGATCGCATGAATACAGAAGATCATTCATTATCGCTTCCTGCCACGGTGAATCCCGTATGGCGTATCGGCATCGTCCACGCGCTCTATTATAAGGAGGATGTAGACCGTATGGTGACGTCGGCGGTAGAGACGCTCGTAGAAGCAGGAATACGCAGAGAGAATGTAACGCTGTATCCCGTTGCCGGATCTTTTGAAATTCCCTGCATTGGCGCAGTGCTTGCAGAGAAACGCATGGCGGATGCCCTCATCGGTTTCGGCATTATCGTGGAAGGAGAAACGCACCATGCTGCGCTCATTGCACAGCAAGTGGTGCGCGGTGTTATGAATGTGCAGACGCGCCTACATACACCGTTTGCTTTTGAGGTTCTCTACGTACATTCCATTGCCGATGCACAGCAACGATGCGTGTCCAGAGGCAAAGAGGCAGCGATTGCCATACTACATTCGCTTGCACAAGTACAGGGGCTCCTCTCCTGAAATCTTGTGGTTTATACCTACAACACGGTACGATAAGCGGTAACTCTTGCCCCCTATGATCATGCGCAGGCCGTGGACATTTCTTTGCACACTTTCTCTGCTACTCCATGGAGTAGCAATTACGCCGGCATTTGCTTCCATTTTCCCCGATGTTTCGGAAGGAAATATTTACCGTGAAGCAATTGAATCCCTGGTAGGAGCCCAGGTGATTAACGGCAATCCGGATGGAAATTTCTATCCCGGCCGCGCAGTCAACCGTGCGGAAATGCTCAAAATGCTCTACAAGGCCAAGGGGAAATTGCCCGATCCCACAAGCCGCAATTGCTTTAAGGATGTAGAAGAAGGAAGTTGGTATGAGCAGTATGTCTGTGATGCAGCGGCTAATCGCTATGTACAGGGGTATAACGATGGTACTTTCCGACCGTCGACTCTGGTCAATCGTGTAGAAGCACTCAAAATGATTGCCGAAGTCTTTGGCATTGAAGTCGCGAATATTTCTGAATACGATCGGGATATTATCAATTTCGTGGATGTTTCCCCTGCCGCGTGGTACACCAAATATCTTTATTCCGCATTCATCAAGGGGATTCTGCCCATCCCCGGACAGGAGGGGACGCGTTTTTATCCCGACTGGCCACTCTTGCGCGGAGAAGCTGCCGCGTACATCTTCAATGCATTGCGCGTGCAATTGAATGAGGATCGTAGGACGAACGATGACACAGATGATACAACGAATGACGAGGATGATACCGGACAGACGAGCAGTACTTCCTCAGCATCATCAATAGGCGTAGAGGCCATGGTGATTGATACGACATTTCCTTTTACCAAGAGCGGGAAATTCACTCAAAAGGATCCGTACAGTTTCCGCTTCACTCTCGCCAAATCTATGATCGTGTCTACAACAGTTTCTCTGCAGTCGGGTCAGCAGGGCGCGGTGTCTTGTCGTTTGTATCTCTTAGGAGAGAGTAGCTTCTCTTCTGAGTACTATTTGGGCTATCAGTCTGGTCGGTACTGCTACCTGCGTACAGCATTGCGTGCGGGTTCGTACCAGCTGCAATTGCAGCCGACTGTGGCGGATGTCACGTTCGATGTCGCAACGGAAGAAAGTATTGGTGACGGAAACGACGGATTTGTTCAGGCAATGATCATTAAGAAGGATGAGACCAAGACGAACACGTTAACGGCCAATGATCTGGAGGATTACTACAAGTTCACGGTTTCCGAGAAGACGAACATGACAGTCGACATCGGGAATTCAGCCGAACTGCGTTGCATCATCTATTCCATGGCGGATGTAGATCTCTTTGGCTTCACCGGCCCAGAGTGTAACCAGAGCTATCAGTATCCTACGGGAACGTACTACATTGGCATTGGACGGAAAGCGCCCAAAGCTTCTTCACAGACGTATACGGTTCAGTTGCGATAACTTTCTCAGATCTGTCCTTTTGCAGGATTCGGATCATGGTTCCAGAGGAGTGAAAACTCCTCTAAATGCTCCAATGCACAAAGGAGAAGTGTTACAGTAGCTTTCCACTATGGAAGCTTCCTTTGCCACTGTTCCGGATGCACTCTCCGCATTGCGCGAGGGGCGCATGATCATCGTTGTGGACGATGAAGATCGCGAGAACGAAGGCGATCTGGTGATTGCCGCTGAGCACGTGACTGAAGAAGCGATGGCGTTTCTCATTCGACACACAGGGGGAGTCGTATGCATGCCACTCAGTAACCACATTGCTGATCAGCTTGATCTGCCACCGATGGTGAAAAAAAATACTTCGCATTTGCAAACATCATTCACCGTGAGTATCGAAGCTGCGCAAGGAGTAACAACAGGAATCTCGGCGCATGATCGTGCACATACGGTGAAGGTTGCAATCAATACTGCAGCTGTCCCTGATGATCTAAGGCGGCCTGGTCATGTATTTCCTTTGCGTGCACGCGATGGCGGAGTACTTGTGCGCGCAGGTCACACAGAAGCAGCAGTTGATCTCTGTCGTCTTGCGGGATTACGTGAAGGAGCGGTCATCAGTGAAATGATGCATGACGATGGCACCATGATGCGGTTACCCGCATTACGTGATTTTGCAATGGAGCACAACATCTTCGTCATCTCCATTGCGGATGTGATTGCGCATCGTCGTCGTACCGAAGTCTTTGTCCGTCATGAAGCACAGTGCGATCTGGAAACAGCAACAGGCATGTGGCGCATGCATGTGTTTACGGATACGTTGGAAAACAAAGAGCATGTTGCTCTTGTAAAAGGAGAGATTGATCCGATGCAACCGACACTGGTGCGTGTGCATTCGGAATGTTTAACAGGGGACACGATGGAATCATTGCACTGCGATTGCGGCAGTCAGTTGCATCAGGCCATGCGTGCTATAGCAGAAAATGGAAGTGGTGTGTTGCTCTACATGCGCCAGGAAGGGCGCGGAATCGGCTTGGCGAATAAAGTGCGCGCCTATGCGTTACAGCAACAGGGAATGGATACCGTAGAGGCGAATGCAGAACTGGGATTTGCCGATGACATTCGCGAGTATGGTATCGGAGCGCAGATACTCAAAGAACTCAACATCACGCACTTGCGGTTGCTTACGAATAATCCGAAAAAAATTGTTGGGTTGGAAGGACACGGATTACACATCGTTGAAACTGTTCCCATTGAAGTAACATGCGTGCACGAACGACAACGAAAATATCTGCACACAAAAAAATTAAAGATGGGTCATCAATTACATCGTGTATAACGCAAAGTTTTTTCTCTGCAATGTTGCACAGAAAAAATGAAAAATTTGTGTAAAGATTTCCGCAAGCAGAAAACAAAAATTCACAATGCGTCCTTATACATCTCTTTGTGCAAAAAAACATAATTTCTTTTCTGCGCTTCACAAAAACACTTCCGCTTATCGTTATACAACGTAGAATTCATTTTAATTCTTTCCTATTTATATTATTTTCCCCACTTCTGCTATGCCAGCAAAGAAAAAGAAGCGCACTGTAAAGAAGGCGGCGCGCAAACCAGCAGCTCGCAAGACAGCAAAAAAGAAGACGACGAAGAAGAAGGCCACAAAAAAGAAGGCCACAAAGAGGAAGCCAGCGAAGAGAAAGAAGGCAACAAAGAAAAGGAAATAGCATGTATCGTGCTTCTTAAAAAAACACTTGCCTCAGGGCGGGTGTTTTTTTACTCACACAGAAGACACGGTGGCTTATCATCCATCAACCGTGAGCTCGGGGTCGGACGGTGAGTGAGTTTTGAAGAATTGTGTGTAAGCTATTGGACACTTCGACTCGTTCTCCGCCTCTGGCGGATCACTCGCTCAGTGTCATTTGATTCGCCGGTAAGCGAAATCGTGGTTTACCATGAGTGAGTCCCGCGTATGCGGGACGAATCGAATGGTGCCCGTGGCAGGACTTGAACCTACAACACCCAGTTCCGAAGACTGGTGCTCTATCCAATTGAGCTACACGGGCATGTGTACAGCGAAGGAAGAAAGACCGATACATTGTGTAACTCCACAACAAAGAGAATCAGCTGAGGATGTTACGATGTCAAGGCTACCACGAAACCGAGTCATCGTGGAGCACGAAAGCCTGCTATAATAGGTGCCATGCATCGCTTAAGTATTCTCGCTATTCTTCTGCTTGCACCTGTTCTGGTGTTCGCACAGGTGGAACCGTTCATTGATGTGGTGGGGCATCCGCATGCATCGCAAGTGGAGTACTTGCATGCGCGAGGCATTGTCGAGGGATATGGGTATGGGCTCTTCCGGCCGGATATCAGTATCAACCGTGCGGAATTTCTCAAAATTATGATGATCGCTGTGTACGGAGATGAGGAATATTCTGACGAAGATGCACAGTGCTTCCAAGATTTTACCGGAGAAGAGCAGTGGTTCTGGCGGCATGCATGCGCCGCCAAAGAGCGGGGAATCATTGACGGTTATCCCGACGGAACATTCCGCGGTGAACGTACGGTGAATCTTGCAGAGGCATTAAAGATTATTATTGATGCGCGGGAATTACGTCTGCCGGTCTATCCGGATGGTCCTCCCAATTGGTATGACCCGTATTTTGATATTGCAGCAAGCAAGCGGGTCTTTGATGATTTCCCTTATGATCCGGCGCATTTGCTCACGCGGAGCGAGATGGCGGTGCTCATTGTTACCATCAGTCCCGAGGTCACAGGCGTAGGGCCACAGCCGCGCGAAGAAGAGCCTGTGGTTCCTATATGTGGTAACGGTATCGTTGAAGCAGACGAACAATGTGATGATGGCAACAATGAAGACAGAGACGGATGCAGCAGTATTTGTATTATTGTTCCGGAACCGGTGTACCATGCAGCGCTGTATCTGGAACAGCGGCCCTCCGGAGCTATTGATCAGTCTGAAGGATCGAATGATGTGACACTTCTGGAATTCGATGTCGCTGCGGGGAGGCAGGATGTATTGCTAACAGGGTTAGAATTCACCAGTGCCGTTGGCAACATGAACAGCGCGGGGAATTACCGCATGCTTACTGATGTAGACGGAGACGGCGTAATGGAAACATTGGTGGCAACGGGAACTGCACAGGGAGATATCCTCGCATTTTCAGATTTCTCTATTCTGGTGCAAGACGGTGTATTCCGTCGTATTGCAATTGTCGCCGATCTTGCCGATCCGGGAACGCCGGGAACCATTGCGCTAGGATTTGCGACGCAGAGATTGCAGTACGTTACGGCTGTTGGCGTGGAAGACGGAAGAGATCTGACGGGAATCGATACGGATTTTGCCGGATGCGGTGAAGAAATCTGTTGGATTTCGGTCGTCACGGATACTCCGCGGGATGTAACGATTACAGATCGCGGGAACCTGTATGTCACTGCGGATACCGTTCCGGTACGCAGCAGGCAGATCCGTGCAGGCGAACTCAGCCCTGTTCTTCTCCGTGTACGTCTGCGTGCAGAGGCAGAGGATATCCTGATTACGGATATGAACTTTTCCGGAATGAGTGAGCATGTTGATTATTTGGAGCTCTACCGCGGAAGCAGTACAACACCGTTTGCAACGGCGCGCGGCATTACCTGTGCGACTCCGGCAACCGGTCGTGCATGCGCAAAGACAACATTTACCATCAAGCAGGATCAGGAGGATGTCATCCTCGTAAAAGGATTTGTTCGCCCGGATACACCCGCAGATGTCAGTGGCGATACATTTGCACTCTACCTTACCTCCGACATTGCAGCGCCAGCGATAGAGGCAACAGGCGTCGGTTCGGACAATGCATTACATCAGAATGACAGTGATGCTTTTGCAGAAGGTGAAATATTTATCGGCACGAATGTTCCTGCAGTGAACGCCGTGATCATGAGTCCCATTCATGATATGGCCGCATCCACAATTATTATGATTGCCAATGCGCATGATGATGCTGATGGCACGCCCGTACCGCTGGGGACTGCAACATTCGCCGCCTTCCGTTTTACAGCTTCCAGCCTTGTGAGCAGCAAGAACTATCCCGTGCACATACGAGATCTGATCTTTACCGTGAATGCAGAGAACGTGGAAATCGATCCGATGACCATAGCGCTCTACAATCCATTGAATGCTAACGCTACCAAAGCGTGCGTTGCTTCCGGAGCAACAGGAGAAATTATCGTCACCTGTTCCAATCTGGAAAACAGCGTCATTGGTACGACCATCGATCAGGGGGCATACGTTGATCTGGCGATGCGTGCGCGTATTGTGAATGCACAAGCAGGCGCAGGCAGCAGCGTGCTGCAGGCGAGCCTGAACGGGTTGGGGGATCGTACGGACACCGGAACAATTTCATGGGATGACGGCACCACCACGTTCGATTGGGTCGATATTACGCGGACACTTGTACGATCAACGCGCTATCGGATGGATTGAGCAGACGGCTGACACTTTACGTCCAAAAAGCGGAATATTCTCAAAGATTCTGTATCACAGAATTATGAGCATGGTTCTT
>JBAYNS010000058.1:0-7250 GCA_041678625.1 Candidatus Peribacteraceae bacterium | reverse complement strand
TGGCATACTCGGCGGTATTTCCACTGGCGACGATCTTGTTCTCTATCTGAGCGTGAAGCCGACAACATCGCTCGGCGATGTTGCAAAACAAGGGCGCCATGATCCCTGCATTGTTCCCCGCGTGATTCCTGTTGCAGAGGCAATGGTCGCAATGGTGCTGGCGGATACGTATTTAATGCAAAAAACACAGAAATAACTGGAGTGTTCCACGTACCAGTAGAACACCTTTTCTCTCTTCAGAGAGAGAAAATCATCACTTGCATGCAACTTTTATATTACGAGGCATGGCAGAAGAGCACAGTACATCAGCATCATAGTATGCATGGATATTCCTCCAGTCCTGCGCAATGAGCACCAAGCTTCAGGTGATGTGTTGTCCGTGGACAGTGAGTGCACTCTACGCGATTTGATGCTCAGATTTACCGGAAAGATTATGACGACAATTACGTCATCTCCATTGGTATGTGTTTCAGATACTGGGAAGCAATATTACGCAAAAAGAACATCAGAGAGTGAATACAAACAAATTAGACTCCTTGAAAGTTTGCAGTTGCCGGTTCCTGCAAGTGCATTGTTTGCGAATGACATGCTCATTACGCCTGATGCAGGACATCCTCTTTCCTCTGTTTTGCCCGAGAATGCTGCGAGTTCTTATAGAAAAGCAGGAAATCTTCTCAGGCACATGCATACAACATTCAAGCATGCCACTGGGGCTATACCCCAAGAATTACTCTCTATTTCCACCAAAGATTCAGGGCATCCTGTGCAGAATTTCTGCCATCGTTTTATTGAGCGGAAGTCGAATGCAACCAATGCATTTTGCTCCCATGAAATTCCGTTTCAATTCCCCATGTTGCACAGATTGCAGGAAAGCATTGCGAATATTTTGCAGGATATGAGGCAAAAATGTTCTGCGATCGATTGTCAGCAGGAAGACAATGATATCATTTTTGGAGATTATAAGCCGGATAACATACTCATCTCGAAATTGGGAGAATTGTGTCTCATTGATCCTGATATACGAAGAGGCAAGGAGTGTTTCGATATCGCAAAGTTTGTCAGCCGTGTTTTACTAGAAGGAGAAACAGCATTCCCCTTACTCACGGAATTTTCTGCAGGATATGGGCATATTGAACCTTCAGAGTTGCACTATGGGAATTTGGAATTCAAAGAGCAAGTATTGCTGGATTTGATAAATATCCTTTCTGCTTATCTTGGAAGGTGGATCTTAGGTCAAAGGTCTTTTCGTCTTGTGCAGCAGTTATCGGACGAACAATATTGCAATTATCTTGTAAGGTTGGTAACGACTTTGTCCTCTTGTTCGGAAGACTTATCTCCCTCTCCAATAGAGATTGCTGTTCTTTCTGTATCACACGCATGAAAATCGAACTCTGTAACTATCGTTCCACATTTACTCCTGAAGACTTGGGAGAATTGGGTAAGCATTTCACAATAAAGAATATCGAAATGTGTGAAGCACAAACTCACAATAATGGCAGCGTGCTTCTCTGGAATAATAATTATCCATTCTCTGAGCGATATCTTGCACAATTTCCTTTTCTTAAGCTGTTTCTCAATTGGGGTACCAGTGATCATAACCTTCCACCACTGTCTGTTTTTTCTAAACGTGGAATCACCGTAAAATTGATCGATAGCTATGCAACCGAGTCTGTTGCAGAATTTGCTGTTCTTCAACTTCTTGCCAGTACAAGATGTATTGTGGATTTAGTTCATCATGATAAACCGATAGGATCAGAACTATACGGCAAAAAAATCGGCATTATTGGTATGGGGAAAATAGGTTTTAGGATCGCGCAGATCTTGCACCAAAGTTTCCATTGCAGAATTTGTTATTTCTCTCGTACCGAAAAATCCATTAAGGATTTTAGTTTTGTTTCGATTGACACGCTTCTTCGTGAATCCGATTTTGTGATCATGGCTGTGAAATCCCAGTCATTTGCGCTCACAGACAAGCAACTAACCCCCTGTAATAAGCGGCTTGTTTTGATAAATATTGGCAGGGATGAGGCTGCACCTTTTCCTCTAGTCAGAGAACATCTTTGTTCGGGAGATCTGCGTTCATTCTACAGTGACACTGTATCTGCAGATGCAAAGAATGCGCAAAAGACACAGAGCTATCTCTCCGGACATATTGCATATAAAACTCAAGAAGCTCTTCTCTCAAAGAAAGCTCTGCTACGATTAATGCTCAAGAAGTATTTTCTCTTCACCATGAAAACGCAAACGAGCATCTTCTTCATTCGTCACGGAAAAACGATCTGGAACGAGAAAGGAACATATCAGGGGACATTGAATTCTTCACTCTCAGAGATCGGCCGAGCACAGGCACTGCGAATTGCCGAATTTCTGTCATCAAGGAAAATTTCTCACATATACGTCAGTCCCCTTGGCAGAGCGCAAGAGACAGCTGGAATTTTGAGAGAGAAATTGCAGTGCACTATCGAAGTGGTGGACGATTTTCATGAAATGGATTTTGGCGTTTTTCAGGGAAAGCAGCAGGAAGAGATAAAAGAACTTTTTGCTGATTTCTTCGAAGAGCGAAAGCACGCGAAGTTGCATACGCCATTTCCTGGTGGAGAGAGTTACTACGACGTATATTTGCGTGTACTTCATAAGGCTTTAGCTATAGCTGCAGAACACAGGGGCAATATTGCTATTGTCGGTCACGAGAGCGTCAACCGGATTATTCGGGGAATCATTGAAGAGCGGCCACTGGAAGAAGCAGTACAGCTCCGGCAGAAAAACAACGAGGTCATTGAGTATCGTTTTGATGAAGATAGGGAAATCGTGCATGAAATCTAACTCCTGTCCGCTTCTTCTGCTGATGTTATCTGCGCAGGTTCGCTTGGGTAGCCAAACCCAAGCTACGGTTTTTTAGAAAGTCCTTACGTTCGATCTTAAGCAGAGTGGCGTATAGGTTCATTTTTTTTCTCTCTGCTGTAAGATTCCGCCATGGCCAAACTGGTACTCGATCTTCATGATATCTTCAGAGATGGAAAATCCATCTCCAAAGAGCTGGGCAGAGTAATCAATGAAGCCGTAGAGAAAAAAATAAAGATGGTAGAGATCATTCCCGGAAAGGGGAGCGGGCAGTTGCGCCGCCGTGTGATTCGCTTTCTGCAGCAGGCGCCCATCAAGCAGAAATACCATCGCATGGAAGTGGATGAAAAAAATCACGGAAGGCTCTTTGTCCATTTTCGATAGAACATTTCTTTAGAGTTCCCGCATTTGCAGGAGCTTCATGATGCTCTTCACTTTTTGATGCGGATGAGGAACCTGCGGAATAATAGGGCTGTTCTCCATTGTTGTTCCTCCGGTATCAAACCAGAAACTGCCGTAATCCAGGATATTCTGGATAAGCCCGTGCTTTTTAGCGCGCACAGCCAGGATGCGCTCCAGAGAAATTTCGTGCATGTCGTCGTGAAAGAACATGGAGTTCTTCAAAAACACAAAACGGCGCGAGGTGATAAAGATCGCCATCATGTGTTCGGAGAAAATCTTATGAAAGTACCAATGATGAGAGATAAGGAGAAGCACCAGACCGACGAAGAAACTTCCATCGGCAAGCCATGGGGCTACGGATGCAGAATACGCCGCAAGCAGAAAAACGAATCCGGAGAGAAACATAAGAAAAACGTAGATCACCGATGGCAGAAGGTATTTGATCCAGTGGGTGCTGAATGCATCGATAAGCCGTTCAATACCAGGGTACGCATCCATGTTTTACGTGAGTGCGAAGAAAACAAGAGTTGTTGCCACCAAAATTCCCAGACTCAGGAGAATGTATATGCCAGAAAGGATTTGCCATTGTGTAATGCTCCATCCGATAGACGGACTTTCCAATGCCCGCATAAAATCCAAGCGCTTGCGCAGGTGATAGCGAAATTTCCACAGCAATGCGATAGTGAAGGCTATCGAGAGGAGCTGTAAGAGGATGAAGATGATGAGCATACGATTTACTGGCGCTTAAGTTCCGGGAGGTCACAGACAATTTTTGGCTGCTTAATGATATGCTCGGGAGTCTTCCCTTCTTTCCACTGTTCAATGGAGTCAAAACAATCGCTGTACATGTTGAACATGCTGTCATCTGCGTAGAATGCAATGTGCGGAGTGGTGATTGCATTTGGATGTGCAATGAGTTCGCGGTTCTCCTCAAAATCTTTCTCGTTCTCCATGACATCCAGAAGGGCGTACGAGACTTTGCCGGATTTCAGCGCATTGACCAGAGCCTTGCTTTCCACCAGTCCGCCGCGGGCGGTATTGATCAGGATTGCACCGTCTTTCATTTGTGCAAAAGCCTTTGCATCAATGATGTGTTTTGTCGTGTCCAGAAGAGGCAAATGCAGCGAAAGAATATCGCTCTGCCGCAACGCTTCCGCCATTTCCACGTAGCGCACATGCAACAGTTCCTCCAGCTCGATATTGCGGCATCGATCCACGGCAAGGATCTTCATGCCGAAGCCATGGGCGATTTGCGCAACGCGGCATCCGATTTTCCCTGTTCCCACAATGCTGATAGTTTTGCCCCGGAGGGTTTTGCCCCGCAGGCCCCGGTAATCAAAAGCACCGCCTTCCACGCGCTTATCTCCTTCGTGAATGTGGCGCAGTGTCCCCAACAGCAGTGCAAATACATGTTCTGCGATCACGTGCGACCCGTAATCCGGCACATTACAGACTGTAATGTTTCGCTGAGCGCACGTGGCAAGATCAATGTGATCGAATCCTACGGAGCGGGTACATAGCAGGCGGAGCTTGGGAAGCGCTGCCAGTTCCTTGGCGCCGAATTTGGAGTAAATGAAACAGGAAATAATTTCTGCTTCAGAGCACTGAGCGAGCACGCCGTTCTCTGTGGAGGGGCCAAAGAGGATCAGGGCATCCGGATACTGCTCGCGGATACGCGCTTCATCTTCTTTATCCACTTCAAGGAATACGATGGGAGGCATGGACGCATTGTAGCGTTTTAGGGGCATGATGACAGCACGTATTATCTCAGAGGGTTACCCCGAAGACCGTCTTGAGGATGATACCTGTCGAGTAGGCGATTGTAGCACCGACGATCCCAATACTTACAATCTCGAGCGGCCCCTGAAAGAGGCGTTCGCGGGTAATCAGACTGCGAATGAGTCCGAGGATGAGAAGAGCCGAGAATGTGGAGAGGATCGCGGTGATGAATCGGTATTCCGGGGGAATGCCAAGGAAGTAGGAGAGCAAGGGAATGCTTCCGAAGAAGGCAAACGAAGCATACGTAATTATGCCATGGAGGATGGGGTTTGCCGAGGCGTCCTCGGTTATACCATGCTCTTCCTGCACCATAATGGTGGCCCAGCGCAGTTTATCTGCTGTGAGGATCTCCACAGTTTTTTCGAGTTGTTCACCTGTGAGTCCTTTTGCACGGTAGGCCTCACGTACCTCTTCCCGCTCAATTTCCGGATCATGCTCAATTTCTTTGAGCTCCTCCTTCAGCAGACGTCGGTAATTGTCGCGCTCCGTACGCTTGTTTAAGAACGCCCCCAGACCCATGGAAGATCCATCGGCGAACACATTCGCAAGTCCCAGAATGATGAGTACAGCATCAGGGAGAGAAGCTCCCACAGATCCTGCGACCACGGCAAATGTCGTCACAATGCCGTCATTGGCACCGTAGACGATATCATTCACGTATCCTAGGATGGGGGGACCATGGATGGCGGCTTCCCGATGTTTCTTGAGTGCCTGTTCTATGTTGCGTTGATTCATAGGGAATGATTCTAACATGATTACCGTTCCATGTTGTAATAAATCACAAGAACGCTAGAATGAGTGGTGATGAGCCGCATCCGTCAGCGTGAACTCCACGCACGGCACGTACGCCGGAAGAAACTTGCCAAGCTGCGTGTACGCTACACACAGGCAAAGTCTGCTGTGCAGAAGGGGAAAATCATCGATCAGGTAGCGCACGTTGCTCCGCTTCTCACAGAGAAGGAATTTATGGCGTTGATGAAGGGGGAGTAGCACTATCGGGTTGGGCGATCATTTTCTGGTATTCATGCACTGCGTAGAGTCGATTAAATGCACCGATAACCGCGTCGGTTGCAGCCCTGTCTTGTCTTGTGTGCTGCGCTGAGTGCTTCACTGTGTGATCATTATGCAGTGTGACTGTTGCACGTGCTGCAGCATCAGATCCACTGCCAATGGATTCTTCGTGATAGCCTGCTTTTCCGGGTACCAGATCTGTTCCGGGAAGGATATTTTTCATGCCCTCTACGAGAGCATTGATGGTTCCCTGTTCGGTATTTTTTGCTTTACCTTGAAATATTTTTCCGTCTCTCGTTGAAATTTCAACAGCTTCAAGGCCATCGATGGGGTCCACTCGTGTCCAACCTGCGATAATCGGGTCATTCTTGCCTGCTGTGGCCAGAATGTCTTCCACGGTGGGGAAGTAGACTTCCTCGAGCAATTCATCGTCCGACAGATACTTTTTATTCGCAGCCTTGCTGTCTGCCAATTTTTTGAAACGTCGGCGGAAGGCATCCCTGTCTTCCTTGCGCCATGGCAGGTCGTACTGCGAGAAACGATCACAGACAGCGCGCATGCCGGAATGTTTCCCGAGTATCAGTTCTGAACCATCACAACCAACATCCTCCGGTTTCATGATTTCATACGTCTCAGGATTCTTCAAAACGCCATCCTGATGAATGCCAGATTCGTGTGCGAATGCATTGCGCCCTGTCACCGGTTGAAACGGTGACCTCTGAATCCCCGACCACTGTTCCACAACTTTGCTCGTGGGGACGAGCTTCTTGGTATCTACCCCTGTGTAAGTATGGTAGTGATCCTGACGTACTTTCAGTGCCATGACGATTGCTTCAGTGGATGGCATCCCGGCTCGTTCACCGAGACCATTCACTGTGCATTCGACTTGCTGTGCTCCTGCTTCTACTGCTGCCAAGCTGTTGGCTGCGGCTAAACCAAGGTCATTGTGGCAATGCACGCTGATGGTTGCCTTATCGATGTTCGGTACATTTGTCTTGAGATCGGTAATGAGTTGGTACATTTGATCAGGGGTTGCATAGCCGACTGTATCGGGAATATTGACTGTCGTTGCTCCCGCATCAATTGCTCTCTCCACGACTTCCCTCAGGAATGCGGGCTCTGTTCGTGTTGCATCTTCAGGAGAAAATTCAACGTCAGGATTCGCACCAGCATCGACAAACACCTGGACGGCTTCACGCACACTTTCTTGGATGCGT
>JBAYNS010000057.1:0-7356 GCA_041678625.1 Candidatus Peribacteraceae bacterium | reverse complement strand
ATCTTAAGAAAAAAGATTGATGAGGTGATTGAGAGATACACGGCAACAGCTCCTAAACCTTAATATTCTACTATCCTAGAATTCTCATGAATATTCTCCCCGCAAGCCAAAGCAGCAGCATGAAAATGGCGCTCGAGATTTTACGCAGGGGCGGCATCGTCGCACATGCAACGGAGACATGCTACGGGCTGGCTTGCGATCTCTCCAATCCCCAAGCAGCACAACGACTATTTACATTGAAACAACGCCCGCCCATGCAGCCGGTTAGTGCGCTCTTTGCTTCACTAAAAGCGGCCGATGCTTACGTACAATGGGGTAAAAAAGCAAAAGAGTTGGCAAAAAAACATCTGCCAGGACCGCTGACTATTATTCTGGATCTCCGGGAAGACGCTCCTCATCAGCTCTATCCCACGCCCAATGGAGGAAAAACTATTGGCATTCGCATTTCTTCCCATCCCGTTGCACTGGAGCTCGCAAGACTTTTTGGCGTACCTATAAGCACAACATCCGCCAATGTGCATCAAAAACCTTCTCCATACACCGTGGAAGAAATAGTCGCTCAGTACAAAGCAGGAGCTCAGCCTGATGTGATTTTAGACTCAGGAGAATTGCCAAAGAATGAAACGTCAACAGTGGTCACCTGTTTGCATGGTGTTTGCACAGTTGTACGACCGGGAGATTTGGAACTCAATCTTTAAGAAAAGCTCAAAGAATGAAGCGTATTATACTTCCCTAGTCTCAATCCTCCATGCATTGCCCCCATTGTAAATCATCGGACACCTCTGTGATCGACTCGCGCATTGCGGAGGATGGACGCACAGTACGCCGCCGCCGGGAGTGTACAAAGTGCCAACATCGCTTTACGACCTATGAGCGCCAGGAACTTTCTTCTCTTATTGTCATTAAGCGGGACGGCACTCGCGAACCGTACAGCCGCTCCAAATTGGAACGCGGCATCTGGATTGCCTGCACCAAGCGTCCGGTTACCCAGGAGCAGATTGATGATCTTTTGGGGAAACTGGAGGAGAAATGGGGATCGAATAAAAAGGAGGTTGCCAGCTCAACAATTGGCATGGATGTGATGCGGGCACTCAAGAAAATTGACCAGGTTGCGTATATCCGCTTTGCCTCTGTTCATCGGGAATTTAAGGATGTTGAGGAGTTTAAGGAGGAGCTGGGGAAACTGTTCCATTGAGGCCTGAAGGTCTTGAGGTTTAAAGGTTATAAGGTACACTGCTGAACCTTTTCGTATGTATATGTCAAAACAGCTATCTGGATTTCGCTCACTTATTGTCTGGAAAGAAGCAAAGGCTCTTGCATTGAAGATATATCAGAGCACCAAAAAATTCCCGCAATATGAGCAGTTCCATTTAACATTACAATTGAGGCGAGCTGCTACTTCCGCAATGACAAATCTCGCTGAAGGTAGCGCAATGACAACAAGGGCTCACCGCAATAGTTATTACACAAGGGCAAAGGGTTCTGTGGTGGAAGTCGACAATTTTACTGAACTCGTTCATGACCTCCGCTACATTAGTACAGAAGAGTATGATGATATTGTTTCCCATTGTGCTCGTCTTGCATATCTGATTGAACAACTAAAGAAGAGTAAGTAATAATCTTCTCTTTCAGACCTACAGACCTCCTGACCTATGTTAAGATCTCACACCTGCGGCGAACTGAACGCTAAACATGCCGGTAAAATCGCGACCCTCTGTGGTTGGGTGCATCGTCGTCGTGATCATGGAGGCCTTGTTTTCATCGATCTACGGGATCGCTACGGCTTTACCCAGATTGTGTTCGACCCAAAAGATGCCAATACATTCAAGATTGCTGAAACTGTACGGCCGGAATGGGTGCTTAAGGTTACCGGGGAAGTCCGCAAGCGCCTGAAAGGCGCTGAGCGGGAAGAGAACCCTACGGGAGCAATTGAAGTAGTGATTAAGGATGTGAATATTTTGAATGAGGCGAAAACTCCACCATTTGAAATTGATCAGGATAAAGATGTAAATGAGGAAGTGCGCATGCAGTACCGCTACCTTGACCTGCGCCGTGATCGCATGCGCAAGAATCTTCTTCTGCGCCACAATATGTTGCAATTCATTCGTAGGTTCTACGATGAGAGAGGCTTTATTGATATTGAAACCCCTATTCTTATCAAAGGGACTCCCGAAGGTTCACGGGAATACCTGGTTCCAAGCCGTCTCTACCATGGGGAATTCTACGTATTGCCGCAATCACCGCAACAGCTTAAACAGATGACGATGATCGCGGGCTTTGACCGATACATGCAAATTGCCCGCTGCTTCCGGGATGAAGATCAGCGCGGAGATAGACAGCCGGAATTTACGCAGGTGGATGTGGAGATGTCTTTTGTGGAAGCGGAAGATATCTTGCAGGTAACGGAGGAATCCTTTATTGAACTTACAAAGAAGTTCCGTCCGGATGTGAAGCTCCAGGAAACCCCATTCCCGCGTATGACATGGGAAGAAGCAATGAACACCTACGGGAGTGACAAGCCCGATCTCCGTTTTGATCTTCATCTCACAGATGTCACTGAGTTCTCTGCAGAATGCGGTTTTGGAATTTTTGCCGACACCGTGAAGAAAGGAGGTATTGTAAAAGCACTCTGTGTTCCTAAAGGCGCTGTTTTCAGCCGTAAAGACATTGATGACCTTACAGAGGTGGCAAAAATCTACGGGGCCAAAGGATTGGCGTGGATCAAGGTGGCAGATAGTTTTGAGGGTGTGCCTGTAGAGAAGCTTGGTGCAGAAGTTGTGAAGAAAATTGCCGAGAAGACAAAGGCGCAGAAAGGCGACATTCTGCTCTTCACAGCTGACACGTTTGAAACTGCATGCACAAGCCTTGGGGCTGTAAGGCTGAAAATTGCTGCGCGACAGAACCTTGCTGACCCAAAGGTTTTCTCCTACTGCTGGGTGACGGACTTCCCTATGTTCGAACGAGACAAGGAGACGGGGGCTTTGGCAGCCATGCATCATCCGTTCACACGACCGAAGGCGGAAGATGTAGAGAAGCTCCAGTCCGATCCTCTTGGCGCACGAGCGGAAGCGTATGACATTGTTCTAAATGGAAATGAAATTGCAGGAGGATCTATTCGTATCCATGAGCAAAGTCTTCAGAAACAAGTATTCGATATCTTAGGAATTTCGGATGAGGACGCTGAGCGTCGTTTCGGGCACATGTTAGAAGCATTCCAGTATGGCGCACCTCCACATGGCGGCATCGCATGGGGCCTTGACCGCGTGGTAATGCTCTTTGCAAACGAACCAAACATCCGCGAGGTCATCGCTTATCCAAAGGATCAGAAGGCTAAGGACCTTATGTTGGGGGCTCCTTCCGCAATGCCCACAAAGCAGATTGAGGAATTGGGGATCAAAGTAGTGGAGGAGGAGTAGAAAAGGCACCAAGCAGATACATATTTTGTTAAAATCATTCTATGAATTTAGAAGGACAGTCTTCCTCTCCGTGCTCATTTCTTGACGCATTCCCGGCAGCCAACGTTGTGGACCAACTTTGTAGCGATCTTCATCGCGAAGGTATTGTTGACCCCTTGAAGATTGAACAAGCCAGACAACGGCATTTGGATGATATCGCCGAACTTGCTGGGTGGAATAATAAACTTTCTTAGGCATCAAAACCCCATTTCTCCCTTGCGCAGGAAATCGCATAAAACACGATTCTGTGCTATAATTATGGGATGCCCAAGAAACAACCACCACAGGGGAATGGGAATGATCCTAAGAAACAACAGAAGGCCTATTTGGAAGAGCAGTTCCAGCGCTCTCAGGAATTAGTGGGGGAAGAGCAGAAGCGCCGCAGCACGCAGAAACAAGAACATGTCGAACAAGAGCAAGCGTCGCAGACGCTTGCGGAAGAATCTTTAAGAAAAGAGGCTGGGGAAGAAGAAGCAAAGCGCGAAGCACAACGCCAATGGCGCGAGCAGGAAAAAAAACGCAAAGAAAAACAGGAGGAGGAAAGGAAAGAGCGTGAGGAACACATCAAGCAGATAGAGGAACAGCGGGAAAAAGAGCGATCGCAAAAGAGGAACCAGGAGGAATATATGAAATCTTTGGCAACGCAAAACTCACGCATGATGACGGAAGAGAACCGCAAGGTAGAAGCGGAGAAACTCGGTCACCGCATGAAAAAGGAAGCAGAGAACGCCGCATTGCGCGCAAAATTAGAAGTAGATGCGCAGGCACACAGACAGAAACAGGATGCAACGCGCCAGACGAACAAGATACGGGGGGACGTGGACGGTCGGGAACAAAAGAAGCTCTTGGAAATAGATAAGAGTGCCCAACAGGAAAAAGTGAAAATCAGCAATGCTGAGCAACAGCAACAGTCTTCCATGCGATACGATTACGAGCGCAAACGCCGCGAACTCCAGGGAATAGAAAATATGACGTTGCGGCAGCAAAAACTCAGCGAATTGGACCGCGAGGAGCGTCAGGCAAAATCACGCATTGAATTGGATATGCAGAAGAAGAAGGGTGAAGTTGATTCACGCGCGCAGAAAGAAAAGTTCCAAGTGCAGTCATCTGCTCGCAAAGAGCGTGACGATGCTGCAATAGAGGAGCGCAAAGAGCATTCCCGTATTGATTTGGATCGCCGGGCGCGCCGGCAGCAAGCTGAGCATGATATGGTGAAGAGATTTAAAGAGATTAAAGATCTCCAGCGTAAAATTATTAAAGGAGAAGATGTGGAGTAATGCTGGGCAAGACTGAGCAGAGGTTTTAGAATTGCCGTAGGCCCAGGTGGAATTTACCTTTGGACGAACAGACCTGCCGTGGTGGCGGAATTGGTATACGCGCATGCCTTAGGAGCATGTTCCCGAAAGGGATTGTGAGTTCAAGTCTCACCCACGGCACCATCGCTTATGCACATTGGCAATCCTGCCTGCCACACGAAGCCTTGGCGAAGTGTGGTGGAGGTTCAAGTCCTCTCCTGGGCGCCACGTGGCGCCGCCACAAAATCAGATGAAGGATATTCCTGCGACGCTTTCGTGCCCCGTGATCGCGAAGCGATTTTACGGGGCTGCGACCAACTAAAGAGGCACTCTTTTGATGAATTTATTCTTTCATAGTAATTTTTAGCAACTCCTCCTTCCCTGCCTTTTGAGAACCGGCCCTTCTCCTCGAAAGTGAGGAGAGGGCCGGTAGCTGTTCAGTACCGCCAGAAGGAGCCACCACTGCTTCTCTGTCGTCTGCGACGACGAGGGCGGGTCGGCAATGAGGCAAGTCCCCTTTTGATGCGCGTCATGCGCGTTTTGTGCTTGCCACCATGAAGGTGGTCACCCCAGAACTGTTCTGGGACATGTACACCGCACGTACAAAGATGAAGAGCCCGAGCCATGACGAATTCTCCTTTCTTGTGAAGCTATAGGAACTGAACCTTTGCTACAATAGCATCGAAATAAAGATATTCAAGAAACAGATGTTCAGCATTGGGATAATTCTTTTGAGGCACATAGCCCACAATCTTTTATTCCAATAGCCCCTTCTCCAAAAGTTCCCGGTATAGGAACTTTGCCTGTACTTCCGCTCCCATTACAGAGAGGTGGCAACACTCATCAATAAAATATCCACTCCTCCCGCACTGATCAAAGTACCCGGCAACGTCAAAGAAGAAGACGTCTTCGTGCTCCTGTGCAAATGTGCTCATGGCAGTATTCAGCCAATCAATCGCATGAATAAACGAACTCTCTGATTTTTGTTCCAACGCCTGCAGGTATGAGTCGGCGGGATTGACAGGCAGTAATACGAGTTTGCCACCATCTTCACGCACCATTGCAAGCAGAGCAGAAAGGTCCGCCTGATTCTCTGTAATAAATCGATCCCTGGTTTCTGTATCAGAAAGATTTAAACCTTTCTCTTTTGCAGAGAGTGCAACCCACGCATCCGCCAGCGTGTGGAGGAGAATGGAATACCGATACCAAGCGGACTGTTTGAGTGAGGTAAGTGTCGGCGAAAGATTATTGGTGGACCAGTTCATTGTGTTTACCCAACGTGAGCCATGTGTGCTGAGCTGCGATGCAGGATCGAATATTTGCAGCACAAGCAGGTGTACCGGATACCTGCCGGCAATCTCTTGCCTGTATCGCTCCACCGCCTGATGGAGGGAGTACGAGGGGACGGCGGCATTGATGACGCCGTAGGAGACCTGCGGATTTTTCTGCATCTCTTTGGAAAATTGCGATGGTACTGTCTGTGTGGAATCCAGACCCCAGCCAAAGGGGACAGAATCGCCCAGGAAGATAATGCTGGAGGACGATTTATCATATTCGTGGCTGCCAACACGGAATCCGTTCTGATCGAATTCGTAGCTGTAAAGCTGGCTATAGAACGCCTTTCTGTTTGTGATGACGCGATCATCCGGAACAAACTCCGTAAACGTACGGATATTAAAAACTTCCAGAGGATCCTGCTGCCACAGCCATTGCCCCCACAGGAACCGATAAATACCATGCCCCGCAAGTTCTACAACCAGCAGAGTAATAATGAACACGACAAAAACTTTCAGCATCTTCATCTCTGCGAGTATAACGCAGAATCAGATTGAGTGGAGCTACTGCGTTTCTTTGTTTTTTAGGTGGTTGCTGCCGGCTTTGGTTTCTCTTCGGTTTTTGCCCTCACTTTCTCTACAAGAGCCTGTAGCGCTGTAAGGAATTTTGTGGGATCTGTTACGCGGGATTCTGTTATATTCACACCCAAACTATCAATATCCACACCAAGCTTGGCAAAATTAGCTAAGCCACCCCTCAAATCACCACCAATAGTAATTCCTATATCTATCCCATTCAATACAACCTCAAAATCCGTAAGGGTAAGTGTTGCTTCTAGGCTCGTAATCTCGGTGATATCCGGATGCTCGCTGGAAAGGACATCCAAACGAACCATTGCTTGGGCCATACCTTCTTTAAGTTCTTCTACTACCTTTTTCGCTTTTTGCTCCATTGTGTCCAACATTTTCAGTTGCTTCTCTGATGTATCAACTATCTTTTCTTGCTCAGTGATTTTCCCTGTAATGGAAGTAATTTCTGTTGAAACTGCTGCAAGCTCTTTCTTTTTGTTGCCGAGCTCGGTTTCTTTGGCTGGTTTACTAGCATCGTCAGTTTTCATAGCATCGATTTCCTTTTGGAGATTGGCAACCTCTTCTTTCAGCCCGGTCTCTTCTCGCATTTTATCTGTTTTTTGTTCACGCAGGCCTTTTGTACCCCCCACTCCTTCCAAAGATTCTTTTGCAGTGTCTTTGCTGGTTTGCAAGCTATCACGCACACCTATAACTCCTATGGGATCGGCCCGCACTTTTTCTTCCAGTTCCGTCTGCGACTGT
>JBAYNS010000056.1:0-7359 GCA_041678625.1 Candidatus Peribacteraceae bacterium | reverse complement strand
TAGCAGCTGATCTCCTCCAATTCTTTAAAGAGTGGCTGAAGACGGTTCGTCCGTAAACCTAACTCTTCAATGAGTGTTGCCCCATGTTGTTTGCTTCTACCAAGACGCTTCCATGCTTCTATACGATCATCAGATGGCCGGGAAACAGCCATTGCCGTCTGATAGTCATGTGCATTGCGCTTCCGCAGCGCATCCACTGTATGGAGATTGGGGGCCAGACGGTCGAGTATCTGATTCCTCTCCAGATTTTCTGTAACCGATATTCTCATTGTCCGATCAAAACGCAGTTCTCCTTTTTCTGCTCTATGGAGAACGCTGCAAGCTCTTCCAAGAACTGCATCGCACTGCAATATTTCTGCACGAAAGCGCGCACGTGATTCTTCTATTCTTTTTGCAAGCGCTATTTCTTCTGCTCGCTTTAAAAGCGGAATCTTTCCCATCTGTGTGAGGTAGAGTTTCACTGGATCATCATTCCATTGCTCTCCATTGTTACGCCTTGCCGGTTTCTCTGCCTCATCATCTGTATTTTCTAATTCCTGATCTATATCGTCATTTTTGTGCTCCACAGAAAAACTAATCGGGAGAGTTTCTCCATCGAATTCTGCCTCAAATGCATCTAGAACATCAGACATGAGTTTATTATTTTTAGTACTTTTTCCGGCTTTTAGCAAGCACAAGAGCACCAGATCTTATGCAGACACTTTCTTACAGGATCGGCTCGCCCGTATCGCAGAGCCTTGCTATGCTTTGCTCTCGTATGAAAGCTCTTAGTACAGATGACATCCGGCCCACCTACGCCCCTCGGCTATGCTCGGGGCTTCGGCGGACCTCGCTGTCAGCAGCGTCTCCTTCCGCAGAATGAATGCAACATCTTAGTACAGACGATATCCGGCAGGCATACCTCGACTTCTTCGCATCAAAGAATCACACGGTCATACCCGGTGCACCACTGATACCAGAGAACGATCCGACAGTACTTTTCACCACTGCCGGAATGCACCCTTTGGTCCCCTATTTGCTGGGTGAAGCACATCCCGGCGGCAAGCGGCTGACGGATGTGCAACGCTGCATCCGCACGCAGGACATCGATGAGGTGGGTGATATGAGTCACCTCACATTTTTCGAGATGCTGGGGAACTGGAGCCTGGGTGACTACTTCAAAGAAGGAGCTATAGAGATGAGTTACGAATTCCTGACGGAGGTACTGGAGATTCCGCAAGAGATGCTCGCAGTCACATGCTTTTGCGGAGATAACGACGCACCAAAGGATGAGGAAGCTGCAGGACATTGGAAAAAAATGGGCATTCCGGAGGAGCGCATTGGTTTCCTGCCGAAGAAGGACAACTGGTGGGGGCCGGCGGGGCAGACAGGCCCCTGTGGACCCGATACCGAAATGTTCTTCTGGATCGGTAAAGGTGATCCTCATGGGAATCCGCAGATGAACGAGGATGATTGGTTGGAAATCTGGAACGATGTTTTCATGCAATACAACCGAAAGGAAGTAAAAGAGTTAAAGGATTTAAAAGAAGAAAAAGAATATGTTTTTGAGCCTCTACAACAGAAGAATGTGGATACAGGGATGGGGCTCGAGCGGACAGCGGCAGTGCTTCAGGGTGTTCCAACAGTGTACGAGACCGACCGTATGCAGCCGATTGTGGATCGCGTGCGCTCGCTCGCAGATGCAAAGGATGAGCGACATCTTCGCATCATCGTCGATCACATCAAAGCAGCAACGTTTATCATTGCTGATGGCATCCTGCCATCGAATGTTGACCAAGGATACGTGTTGCGCCGTCTGATTCGTCGCGCCATTCGTTCTGCACGGCAACTGAGAATCGAATCTGACGGATCTTTCACTCCGACAATCGCTGACGCGGTCATTGAGCAATATGGACATATATATGGTCACGTGCAGAAGAAGGAAAAAGAGATCCGCGATGCTCTGAGTAATGAGGAAGAGCAGTTTAGCAAAGCACTGAAAGAAGGAATGAAGCAGTTCGAGAAAGCAGTGAAGGATGCCGGAACATCCATTGATGGCATCACTGCCTTCCACTTGTACGACACGTACGGGTTCCCGCTGGAATTGACGAAAGAAATGGCTGCAGAGAAAGGTTTGCACGTAGATGAAGCTGGTTTTACTAAAGCTTTCGAAGCACATCAGGAACTCTCGCGCGCCGGTGCGGCGCAGCGATTCAGCGGCGGACTTGCGGACCAGTCCGCCGAGACGACCAAGCTCCACACCGCAACACACTTGTTGAATGCGGCGCTCAGACAAGTACTGGGTGACCACGTGTACCAGAAAGGATCGAATATTACGGCAGAGCGGTTGCGCTTCGATTTTTCTCACGGGGAGAAGATGACTCTTGAACAACTTGCGGAAGTGGAAAAACTCGTGAATGAAGCAATTAAAGCAGATCTGCCTATTTCCTATCACGTCACGGATGTGGCAGGAGCAAAGAAAGAAGGAGCTATCGGTGTGTTTGACGATCGCTACGGGAGTGACGTGAAGGTGTACGTTGTTGGTGAAGGTGACAACATATTCTCGAAAGAGATCTGCGGAGGTCCGCATGTGGCGCGTACCGGCATGATCGGAAGTTTCACGATCAAGAAAGAGGAGAGTTCCTCTGCGGGTGTACGGCGCATTAAAGCTGTGATTGAGGGGGGACCGGAAACGATCACAACCGCAGCAGAACAATGAATCTGACTTTTCTTTCATCGCGCATGCGTCCGGCATACCTGTTCCTCACCACCGTCCTGCTGGCGCTTCCTCTGTTCACAGAAGCAAAACAGGTAACATCGTGGGATCTGACTCAACCCTCCGCGCGCGAGTGGTCTTTCTACAATCTCTCCACCGTTACTCCGGATAGGAACGGTCTGCATATTAAGACGGACACGGACGGTTTTCTGGTGACGAATGTTTTCTGGAAAAACCGCGTGGATGCCGTCCGCCTGACGCTCACAACAGAACATCCGATGGAAGCAGTGATTCTGTGGCGGGACCCGATCATTGCCCCTCAGGGATACATTCAGCTGCCTTTCCTGATTCCGGAAACAGGCAGCAGCACCATTGATATTGATGTGCGCGCTTCACAGCACTGGAATGACTGGACTCCTCTTTTTGGCCTGGCATTTCCCGCCGGATCATCCCTCACACTGGAGCGTATTGAATTTCTCCATTGGAATCCCTCAGAGAAGTTCTGGAATGGCCTGCTCAGTTTCTGGACATTCGATACGTTCAACATCCACAGTATCAACTTCCTGTGGGGACCATGGATCACCACGAATCCTGTTGCGCGTGCATCCATGCACGAGAGCGATCCGCCCTCCGGTCATTCGGGCGCTCCTGTTTTCTACGCACTCCTTCTCCTGACAGCACTAATCGGCTTGTGGTTGTATACACACAGAGGTCATCGGCAAATCCTCGTGATACTTTCCATAACTTTCGCCGTGCTCTGGGTGGTCTTTGACATGCGCATGGGTGGTGAAATTCTCTCGTACGTCCGGACAGATTGGCAATCGTTCGTCCTGCAACCTGCAGGCGCCCGGTCATTCCGCTCCATGCGCAGCCTGCACGATACCGCACTGACCGTCGCTCCACTGCTCCGGAAACAAGACTCATATATCTTTGTCGGTCCGGGTGCCAGCTACTATCAATCCTTCATGCGCTACCTGACATACCCCAGCATTCCTGTGACACCGGAATCTTCTGCTTCCGGCACCACGCTTGCCCTGTTACTCGCACGTGATGAAGCTGTAGTAACAAAGGAGGGGTTATGGGTAGGAGATATACTGATTCCACGATCGGGAAAAATTCTGCGCCAATTCCGTGATGCTTCGTACCTCATTGAATTCTCCCCATGATCCTGCTCTGGCTCATCCCCGGCATCGGTCTGCCAACGCTGATTGGATGGTTAGCTGTACGCCTGCTGGAAAGCACAACACCTGTGCTCCAACGTGGTGAACGTTGGATCATCGGCTTTGTTCTGGGCATGACGCTAACGATGACAGTGGTGTTCTATACGCATGCATTAACCGGAATTCCTCTCTCTCGATGGGGTTTTCTGACTATTGTTCTTGTTCTCCTTGGATTACTCATCGGTCTTACGCGTTTGCTCCCCATAGCTTCTATGCCACGCCCGATTCTGCGCCCTTCTCACACTCCTCTTCCACGTTGGCTTTGGATCACCATTATTGTTCTGGGGACATGGACAGTGGTGAAGATTCTTGCCGCCGGTACCACATTCCTTCTTCTCACTCCTCCCGCACTTGATGACGTTGTGGATAACTGGAACCTGCGCGGCAAGATGTTCTTTGTGGAACAGCGTATCGTTCTGCAAACACCTGACTTTCATGGGGTACTGCAATCCGGCGATGTTAGTGCCTATCCACCGACTATTCCCCTAGTCAAAACATGGTTGGCTGCTCTCAGCGGCACATGGAATGAGGGGCTCATCAACAGCGTGCACCTGCTATGGTATCTGGCTGCACTCGCTCTGCTCTTCTGCATACTGCGCAGATTGATGACACTTCCGTGGGCGCTGCTGGGCGTCTACCTACTGGCAAGCCTGCCGCTGTATCTGATGCACGGAACGAATCCGTACGCCGATGTCTGTCTTTCTGTTCACCTCTTCATTGCTGTGGGTTTGCTCTATTTGGGCATTCGCAGTACGGAGCAACGGGAACGGGAAAGTTTTTTGCGTTTGAGTGCCTTTGCTACCGCTTTGCTATCGCTTCTGAAGAATGAAGCGCTTGTGATGCATCTTCCCATTCTGTTCCTGGTACTCATTGTTGCACTTTGGAAATACCGCGGACAAATGAATGGACGCAGTGCAGTGCGGATACTCACATGGTACGCGGGCCTCTTCCTGGCAATTGTACTGCCATGGATCGTCTACAAATGGTCGCACGGCCTTGCCTTTGGCAATGCCAAAGCACTCACACAAATGCCGATTGCCTGGCAACCGGACGTTCTGCGCTCCATTGCCATCAATACGTTTTTGGAAGGCAACTGGCTTCTGCTCCCTCTGCTTCTCATCAGTCTGCTTTTCCTACAATGGCGCACGGCTTTTAGAACTCCACTCTTTGTGATCTCTGCATTTACTCTGCTTGTGTACTCCGTGCAGTTCCCGCTCTTCATGTTCACACCACTTTCCACGGAAGCCGTGAACCAGACTGGCTATGCACGCGGGCTCATCCAGCTCATGCCTCTCCTGGTCTTCATGGTGACCGTGTTGATAACACAGGTCTTCAGCAAAACACGAGGGGCAGAGCTGCCATCCACCTGAAGACAAAAGGCGATCAACACCGATGACATTTCATCCTAAGGCGCAGTGCGTGTATCATTCGCCTATGACAACTTACGCAGCATTTCTGGGACACCAACCACTCATCAGTCTTGCAGAGCTCAGTGCAGCGCTGCCGGATTTTGCTCTGGAAAAGATGGTAGGCACGCACGTCGCACTCTTTTCCACGAACGAATCGCTGGGGCAGGAATTTTTCGACACTATTGGTGGAACGGTCGTACTGGCGGAACAGATGCCTATAGAAGGCGTTACGCTGGAAGATATTCCCAAGGTGCTCTTTAATGAAATCGGCAAGAAACGTGGCAAATCAACATTCAGTCTGCGCACCATGGGCATTCCGGGGCCAGCAGTGCGCCTGCTTTACAAGCGCAGCAAACAGAAGTTCCGCGCAGAACATAAACCCTGCCGCTATGTGGGTTCAGAACGCAAACCTGCACTTCCCGTTCTGCTGCACGATACCGGTATGCTGGAGGGTAAAGGCAGCATGGAGCTCGTGCTGCTGCAAATCGGCGAAGAGGAAGACATCCGCCTTTGGATCGGCCGCACAGTAGCTGCGCAGAATGTAGACAAGTATACGCATCGCGATATGGAAAAACCGGTGCGCGATACGGGAGTGGGCCTTCTGCCACCAAAGCTTGCACAAGTGTTGCTAAACCTTGGCACATTTTTGGTCCGCAATAAGCGCGGTGCTCCGCCGCCTTCCAAGCGCAAGCAAGCCTTTACGATCACGGTGCTCGATCCGTTCTGTGGCACAGGCGTGATTCCCATGGAGTGTCTACTGAGAGGATGGCCTATCCTCGCTTCGGATATTTCTCTGAAAGCTGTGAACGGCTGCACCAAGAATATTGAATGGATCCGAAAGGAGGAGAAAATCCTCAAGAAGGATGCCGCCTCTACTGTGTGGAAACAGGATGCAGCCAAGCCGTTTTCCCTCCCTTCGGCTGCGCTCAGGACAGGGAAAAACCTGCCGGATGTTATCGTGACAGAAACCAGCCTGGGGCCGCCTCTTCTCCGTCGACCAACCATGAAAGATGTGAGCAAGATGAAAACAGAGAGCGAAAAACTGCAAGCGGCATTTTTGGAGAACGCCGCCAAGACTCTCCCCGGCGTTCCTATTGTCTGCGCGTGGCCTGCCTGGCATCAAAAGGGCGGCTGGGTTCGATTGGAGAAGATTTGGACCGTCCTTGAAAAACTGGGATACACCCCTACGCTTCCCCCGGGTGTGGAACCGGAAACGCCGGATCGCGTGAGTCTTTTCTACCGCAGGAACGATCAGTTTGTAGGACGGGAAATTGTGCTTCTGATGCCACCAGAGAGTGAGTAAAGCCATTCACGGAAAGTGGTATTTCCGATTTTCCTCCGGCACGGAATATCCGTATACTGAAAGTAGTAGTGGATCAACCACTGCTTTGGTCTTTACTCTCATCGGCATATTTTTACCGGTCCCCGGTAGCTCAATGGTAGAGCAATCGGCTGTGAACACTGCTCATGGTATACTCGCATGTGTATGCCAGAGAAACGTACCTATGCCGACCGTGCAATTTACTTGAAGAACGCAGTAGCAAAAACTCCGTGCAATGGTTGTCGCATACAAAGGAGGTAAATGTGCTATTTGCGGATACAATAAGTACATTGGTGCATTCGCATTGCATCATATCGATAGTTCGCAAAAAGAATTTGGCCTTTCTGCACGAGGATTAACCCGTTCGTGGGAAAAAATTAAGCATGAGGCAGATAAGTGCATTCTGGTTTGTGCCAACTGTCATCAGGAATTGCATGGTGGTGTAACGCAGCTTCCCAGGGAAATCCTGGGTCGAAAAACGAGGTGAATTGCTGGAAACCCTCCCCCCGCATCCGCGGGGAAAGGCAATCAGCAGCCAAGCCTTCACTACGGATTTGTAGACAAGCCAATGCATGGATACTGGCAGGCTTGCCGACCGTAGCTCCCGCGTACGCGGGACGAAGGTGGGTTCAGAGACTATCCGTTTTCGGAGTAGATTCGCAATGTTCGTGTTGCGTTTCGAAGCGCCTCGCACCCTGCACGCATGTGATGGGT
>JBAYNS010000055.1:0-7411 GCA_041678625.1 Candidatus Peribacteraceae bacterium | reverse complement strand
GCTCGCAGCGCATGGAAACTTTTTCGCAGCTTTTCACCTTCTGCTTGATGTAGCTTGCACTGGCAGGATCTTCACCCACCTGCACCACCACAATTTTCGGATCGAGCCTGTGCACATCCTCTGTCAGTTTTGCCAGAAGTGCATCGGCAGCATCACGGCCGGAGAGGATCTGTGCGGACATGGCAGCAGTATAGGTGTTCTATTCGCATCTGCGCCAGTACTCCGTTCAGGAACTATGTGGATGCAATATGTTCTTCAACGATGGTGGCAATGCGCGAAGCGACCGTCTCTTTTTCACCGGAGGTATCAATGGTGTGTGCTTTGGGATCGGCACGCGCAATGCGCTGGTACATATCGTAGACCGTGTGTTGCAGGTCTTCCTTCTCCAATGCATCACGCTGTTCGCGCCGGCCCATGCGCTCTGAGCACACCGCGAAGGGCGGAAGAAGATAGAAGAGCAGGTTTGGTTGTATAAAATTTTTGTTCAACTTATGCAGCAATTCCTCCTCGAGCCCTAGTGCAAGCCCATAAGCGATCGTTGATGGGGAATAACGGTCACTGAGAACAATGCGATTCTTCTGGAGCGCAGGGGTGATGCGATTCTCCAGGTGCCATGCGCGGTCAGCGCAGAAGAGCGTCTGAAGTTCCAGAGGGGCAAGAGGAGCCCCGCTGTGGAGCATTTTGCGGATCTGAAGCCCAATAGGCCCGTCCGTGGGTTCGAAAGTCTGCAGAACATCCAGACCCTTCTTATGCAGGTATTCCGCAAGCAGCCTGGTATGCAATGTCGTACCACAACCGTCCGGCCCCTCAAAAACAATGAATGTACTGTTCATGTGATGGGCACTCTACCCGAGCGTTTGATATTCATCCAGAGCCATTTTTCTGCTATAATCTGAGGATACTGTATTAACAATGAGTGCACTTTCCCTTCTGGAACATCCGGCGGATCTCAGCGCAATTGCACTGCGCTTTCTCCCGTGGTACTTCCTGAAAGTTCCCGGTCGCATCATTCGTGGGTACGGAGCATACGTGCGTGCGCTTGGAGAGATCTTTTCCTTCTGGTTTCTTATCAGAACATTTTTGAAACCCTGGAAAAGTATTGTCGATCGTTATCCTGATCGTGGTTTTAATCTGGGTCTTATCGCACAGGCGTTCACTCTGAACTGCACATCGCGCGTGATCGGCATGATCTTCCGGACGGTAGCATTTGTCCTTGGCGTGGTTATGGAAATCATTGTCCTTGGAGTCTTCCTTGTTCTTCTTTTTGTGTGGATTCTGTTTCCGTTCGTCTTTGTACTGGACATTTTTTACCTCATTGGTGCATTGCCATGAGTACACACAAAACCATCTCGCTCATCGGCACCTTTGCGGCGACAGGAGTTCTGCTCCATCGACTGCTCTTTGGCGCGTGGTCGCTTGGTGTGTATGCGATTCTACTGGCGGGGATTGCGCTGCTGTGTTGGCTGGAAGGTGTCTCCGCTCTCATCATCGCCTGCGCGCTACTCTTTTTCCCGCTCGTTGTGCTCCATGCATTTCTAGAAGACCTGTTTATGAAGGAGCGTTCTCTGCCGGAGTGGCAGCGCAATGATGCGGATTTTCTTGCTTTTGGAATCGTGCGCAGACTCAAGAGCCTGCAGGAAGTTTCCCTTATAAACCTCCTGGATGCAGCATTGAAGACGAATGAAGGAGCGTTCATTGTGCAGGAGCTTGGGCGTGATCCGCAACAACTTATGCGCAGTCTCCGAGCTGCGCTGGATGCGGTGCCGGATACCAGTGTTGCTCCTGTCCTGCGCGCAGCGCATGAGCGCATGACGGCCCTCAAACGCACGCGCATCGGCGCGGGCATACTCCTTGCGGTGTGTTTTGAGCGATTCGAACAATTAAAGGATCTCCTCAATGAATGTGATCTTGCGCAGGAAGATCTGGTCGCCATTCTCCGGTGGGAACGTTTCCATGAACTCTTTCGGTACAGCGAACCATTCTGGACCCCCGATGGTTTATTGCAGTCACTCGGCAGCATCGGGCGTTCATGGGTTATGGGGTACACCAATGCCATTGATGCATTGACCGAAGACCTAAGTGCAAGTGTATTGTGGAAATGCCATCGTCACGTTCGGATTCACGCGGATGCACGTGCGAATGCGCTGCGTATTCTGGAGAAATCGGATCTGCATGATCTTCTGATCATTGGTCGTGTGGGTGTGGGGAAGAAAGTACTCGTGGAGCATCTTGCGTACGACATTCGCATACAGGAACGACGGAAGTCGCGGGAGTACACACGTGTGCTCATTCTCAAAACAGAGGAGCTCCTTTCCGGAGTGCGCAATCCGGATATGTTCCTCTTGCAGGCACTCAAGAAGGCGCAGGAATCGGGGAACTTTATTCTGGTCATTCACAATCTGGCGCTCATGCTGCAATCGGGAGGTGAGAAGATCCGTGCCATTCTGATGAAGTTCATTCGGGAGAAGAACGTGCAGCTCGTTGGTATCATCAGTGCGGAAGATTACCACCGTCTGGTGCGCAGCGATCCGATGCTCGATCATTTCTTTGAGAAGATCATGGTAGAGGAGCCTGCGGATACAGAGACGCTTGCCGTGCTCATGGAGCACTTCTTCCAGCTGGTGCGTACGTACAATGTCCATGTCACCTACAAAGCGCTGCGCAGTGTGATCGACCTTTCACGACGCTATCTCCCTAATCAGGCATTCCCGGGCAAAGCGATTTCTGTTCTGCAGGATGCCATGATGCTGGCACAGAAAGCGGATGATGCTTTTGTGGAGGAGCGTCACATTCGGGAAATTGTTTCACAGAAGGGGAACATCAATGTTATGGAACTTTCCCAGAGCGATCGTGATCGACTGCTTAATCTGCAGGAACGCATGACATCGTCCATCATCGGACAAGAAGACGCTGTGCATGCATTGGTGAACACGTTAAAACGTGCGGGGCTGGAGATGGCAACGGGAAACCGGCCGTTGGGCACTTTTCTCTTTCTTGGCCCCACGGGCGTAGGGAAGACCCATACCGCCAAAGTGCTCGCCAACGAATACTTTGGTTCTGCTGATGCCATGATCCGGTTTGATATGAACGAGTTCAGTACGGAATCATCCATTGCGGGCATTGTTGGATCTGCAGAAGGAGAAACCTCAGCGGGCTATCTTGCACAGTGTGTGCAGGACAGGCCGTTCTCGCTCATTCTCCTCGATGAGATTGAGAAGGCGCATCCAAAGGTTATCAATCTCTTTCTACAGATTCTGGATGAAGGCACACTCATCGATTATGCCGGTATGAAGACGGACTTCCGCAATACAGTCATCATTGCAACATCGAACGCAGGGGCGCTCTTCATCCGCGATCTCTTCCGGCGCGAAGCGTCTGCACAGGATCATCGGCAGCTTATGCAGGAAGTCACGGAGTCCATTCTCCACGAGAAAGTTTTCTCCCCGGAGTTCCTCAATCGCTTTAATGAAGTAATCCTCTTCCATCCGCTCAGCAAAGACGAGGCCGCGCGCGTTGCCATGCTGATGCTCACCGACATTGTCGAAGACATGAAGACAAAGCGGGGGATTAATCTGAAAGTGGAAGAAGAAGTTGTGCAATCCATTGTCGAACGCGGCTACAGCCGCGAGTTCGGTGCGCGGGAGATGCGCAGGGTGATTACCGATACTATCGAGAATCAACTGGCGGACTACATGCTGACGCATGAGGTGAAGCGCGGGGACGAGGTGGTGATTCGCCGGCAGAATACGGCTTCCTAAGGCAACGATTATTCTTCCGGTAAGCCGCGCATAAGGTCTTCGCCTCGGATGAGCGGATTTTCGTATCCTGGTTCGTACGCTCCTTCCATAGCCAACTCATTGAGGAATCCCTGTTTGAGAATTTCGTCCTGTGCAGCATCGGGGTTGAATCCTCCTTCGCCAAGAAATGCTTTCTGATAGGTACTTTGCAGAATCGCGCGGGAGAACGAGCTCCCAAGGCGTTGCGTAATACCTTGTCGCTGAGCCATAGCCTGAAGAAGTATGCGGGCGGTTTGTGCATCGTGCCCCCCAGAGAGGAAGACAATCATCAATTCCGGCGGAAGCTGTGTGGCTTCCAAGATGCGTTGCATGGCTTCGGCCGATTGCTCGGGGTCTATGGGTTCCTTACTCTGACTCCCCGGTGTGGGGAAACTCGTCTTCAGAATGAATGGATGGTTCTCCAGGCCTTCGCGCTGGATGCCCTTCCACATTGTGCCAAGGACTTCAGTCATCAGCTGTACATTTTCTTCCAGTGTGCCGGGGTTTTTCAGCAGGAACTCCGGTTCCAGAACTGCTGCGATTTGCCCGTTCGCTGCGCACATCTTGTGAATTTGAACCATTTGCTCTGCTGCCGCTGTACGGTTACGTCCCAGAAGGAGAGCCGCGACGGTGTTGCGAATTTTTGTCACATGAATATCGTTATCCACAAGTGCTTGCAGTTGTTCAGGCAGGTTTGCCATGTCCGATGCGGGGATCAGGCCTTCCGCAGGATCACCAGGTTCTTTCACCAATCCGCACAGCTTTCCAATGGGGAGTACTCCTTGGTCACGCAGGTGTTCCATAAGGAGGCGTCCATCCGGTCCTTTGAGTGCGTAGGCTTCCTTGGCTTGGATCGCTCCAACAAAGAATTGACCGAGGTTGGGAGTGGTGCAGATTGCCTGCCGTATTTGTGCTGACTTCACGGCAAAATCTTCTTCGTCAGTAATGGGAACGCCGAATTTTTCCATATGATTCTTGTGAGTTCCGGGGCTCTGGTCCATGGCACAGAGATGCCCCGGAATCTGTAGTGTTTGCATGGTTTCATCGAAATCGGGATGGGCCATGGTGTGGTGTAGGAAAAAGAGGTAAGGGGAGCACCGTACTCTGCGGCATTGCCTCCGGCAAGTCCAGTGAGCGCATATGAAAGCCTACAGTACTAAGAAGAGCTTATACTCTTGCCAAAAAGAGAGGATGCAGGAAGTTTTTTAGCAGCATGGTGCCCTAGTCGTGCAAAGAAGATGCATGGTACTCAGTGTATCGCTATACTCCTGCGCTCTGGTCTTTGAAAGGAGGTGATGCGTATGGAATTCGTTTTCGAACGCGTTCTTCCTATAGTCATTGCAGTCCTTTTGATACTTATGGGGATGGCAATGGCTCGTGGCGTACACAAGAGTCATGTGCGTATTGTCGCGCTCAAGCGCGGAGCCATGGCAATTGCAGGCGTGTTCATCGCACTAGGCGTGTACACGCTGCTCCAGTCATTGCGTTAGACCAGAGACATGCCGCCCGGAACATCACTGGGCGGCACTTTTTAAGCGCACTACGAATCCATCATCAGTTGCTGCGCCCAGTGTTGCGGTTTATGTTTCATTGTATCGAGCATGTCCTCTGGCAAGAAAGCTAGACGTTGTTTGATGTACTGCTCGGTAGCGCGAATGGCCCGTTGCATTGAGGAGTGGTCACGATGATGATTGTTGTAGCGTGGATCGTACGTACGCAAAATAGCCGGATCGCCAGAGAGAGCTTTCTCAAAAACAGTTCTGCATGCTGATATGACGAAAATAATGCACTGATCTTGTTCAGCAGGACTGAGGATATTGTCATGGAATAATTCCACAGGCATGTGCTGCGATGGGTCCAAAAGGGCGGATCGGAATTGTTGCAGAGGGTCTTCGTTCTCAGCCGGAGTCTCTTCGGGCGTCATACGATTACGCCGAGTCTACGCGTGGTACTTGATAGAGCAACAATATGACCGGAAAAATAAAAGAGCCCCGCAGATGCGAAGCTCTTGAACCATTTCGTACAGTGTTCTAGAAATCACCCATTCCGCCTCCAGGAGGCATGGCGGGCATAGAATCTTCCTTCTTGGGGATTTCGGTGATGGCAACTTCCAGCGTCAGGAACATAGAAGCGACTGATGCGGCGTTCTCCAGCGCGGAGCGCGTGACCTTCTTCGGATCAATCACCATCGCCTTCACCAGATCCTCGTACGTATCCGTGAGAACGTTGTAGCCAACATTGCCCTTTTCTTTCTTCACTCTCTCCAGACCCACGTCACCAGAAATCCCCGCATTTTCTGCAATGGTGCGGCAGGGTGCGGTGAGTGCATGGCGGACGATATCGACGCCGACGGCCTCATCATCATTATCCGTTTCCACTTTGTCGAGTCCACTCAAGGCGCGGATGTACGCGGTGCCGCCGCCCGGAACGATACCTTCTTCCGCTGCGGCCTTTGTGGCTTCCAATGCATCTTCCACGCGGTGCTGCTTCTCCTTCTGTTCCACTTCCGTTGCGGCGCCGACTTTGATCACAGCAACGCCGCCGGAAAGTTTTGCCAGGCGTTCCTGGAGCTTCTCTCGGTCGAAATCGGAACTCGTAGCATCCAATGCGGATTTAATCTGTTTCAGGCGCATTTCCAGATCAGCCTTTTTGCCGCCGCCGTCCACGATCAAGGTGTTATCTTTACTCGCGACAACACGGCGTGCGGTTCCCAAATCCTCCAGTGTGGCATTCTCCAGCTTCAGACCGACTTCTTCGCTGATGATACGTCCACCAGTGAGAGCAGCAATGTCCCTCAGGATTTCCTTGCGGCGATCGCCGAACGCGGGAGCTTTGACTGCGAGGGCAGAGAATGTGCCGCGCAGCTTGTTCACTACGAGCGTGGCCAAAGCCTCGCCTTCCACATTCTCCGCGATGATGACGATTTCCTTGCGACCCTTCTGCGCGAGTGCTTCAAGCAGAGGCAGAATTTCCTGAATGGAGCCGATCTTCTTGTCGGTGATCAGGATGTACGGATTTTCAAACACGGCTTCCATCTTCTGCGTATCTGTGACGAAGTACGGGGAAATGTAGCCGTTATCGAATTGCATTCCTTCCACGTACTCCTTTTCCAGACCCAGTGTCTGGCCTGCTTCCACGGTGACCACACCGTCTTTTCCTGCCTGTTCGATTACCTCGGCGACCGCTTCGCCGATTTCGGCGTCTTGCGCCGAGATGGTAGCGACGGCGGCATACTCCTCGCGCTTGGAAACGTTCTTCTTCATCTTATCGAGTTCAGCTACCACTGCAGAAACGGCTTTCTCAATGCCGCGTTTGATGGCAATGGCATTCGCGCCACTGGAAAGATGCTTGAGGCCCTCTTTCATAATGGCGTGTGCCAGAACGGTTGAGGTGGTAGTTCCGTCACCGGCGACATCGTTCGTTTTGGTGGCGGCTTCGCGCACCAGTTGTGCGCCGATATTCTCCAAAGGATCTTCCAGTTCGATTTCTTTGGCGACCGAGACACCGTCTTTGGTAACGGTAGGTCCGCCATACTTTTTTTCAATCACGGCATTGCGGCCTTTGGGGCCCATGGTGGCACGCACGGCTTGTGCGAGCTTGGTGACGCCGGCGAAGACCAATTCGCGGGCTTCATT
>JBAYNS010000054.1:0-7506 GCA_041678625.1 Candidatus Peribacteraceae bacterium | reverse complement strand
GGATCATTGGATTGCTCTTCCAGCTCTGCGATGCGCTGAGGAACGCCACGTGCGTCAAAGAGAGTCCTTCCCTGTGTTTACAGCGGATTGCAGCTCCCGGAGCTTATTGAGAAGTTCCTCCACAGAGAAGGGGGAAATGACGTAAAGAGTTGAGTAGAAGCAGAATATCAGGATGCATTGCCAATGGGAAATCCGCCTCATTAATGTTTTCATAAAACATTTGTTTGATAATGCAACTACGGCCAATGGTTACAAACGGCGATTTGCGCTATAATTAAACGAAAACACCCATGACAGACACCATGTTCAAAACCCTGGCGATGAGACCGTCATTCGGAGCAATTCTCCGGCGTGTTGCACTGCCGTTCTTCATTTTTGCCGCAGTGCTCCTTGGTTTTCTGGTGACTTCCTACACGCTTCTTCTCCCCCGACTCACCGAGGTGAATGTTGCAGGACAGAACAGAGACACTTTGCAGCTTCAGCAGCATGTTCATGAACTCACTGCAGCGGTGACGGATCTGGAGGAACAGCGCCGACAGCTGGTCACTCCTCTGCGCCAGGGGCTCTATGGCACGATCAAAGAAGAGAAGTTCGCTCGGTTTTCCGCGTACGATGTGTTTACTCAGATTGAATCGGCTGCCGCAAATCTGGTTGCCGATCAGAAAGATGTTGTGCATCTCTCCTCTTTGCAATATCAGCCTTCTGAGTACGTTCTTATCCTGGAAGGCGACATACGCAATGTCGGATCACGGAGCATGACTGTTCTGGCGCAGTACGTAGATGCTCTGAAAAATCTGCCAGCAATTGCCGATGTAGAACCGCCTCGATTCACCCGCGTTTTTCAGGAAACGTTTGGCTACCATTCGCCTTTTGTTCTCCATCTTCGCCTCTTGTGAAACATTTTGTATCCATCATGCGGCGTGTGCATTCCGGCTGGCTCCTGCTTGCAGGGAGTGTGTGCCTTGCGTGTGCTGCCATGTTACTTCTGGATCATGTACGAGTCGTTCAACAGGTGCGCAATATCTCTGTTCCTCTGGTCGCTCAACTGGCCCAGCTCGAGCGGCGTGAAACAACCTTGCAGGCTCAGGTAGAGCTCTCTCAATTACAATCTGCGGTGACAGTAGGGTCGCTGGGAGAAAAACTCGATGCGTATGTTCTTCCACAGGAACTGGATTATGATCGGGTCATTGCTCTTTTTGATCTTCTATCCGATACACTTACACAGCAAAAACTTCTGGCAAAGATGTCTGACATTCAAATTGATGATGAGGAGCAAATAGATTCCAATGGCTTACATATCCATCCAGTTCGCGTTGCATTTACAGCTCATCAGGAAGGTGTTGAGCAGATTCTCCTCCTTACACGACTATCGGGGTTGCTTACCGTGAGCGATGCGTTAACGGCAGATGAGGTAGAACTGTTGTTCAGTGGCACAGAAGAAGAGAATCCAGCGGGCATCATTGCTCTGGAGCAATTCCTCTCTCTGGATCTCCTGCGCTATGCGCAGGATTCCAAAGGATACGAAGAACAAGTACATCGTTCGCTCACAAGCCCTCTCTTCGAACGCATTTTCCAGAGTGTCCTACAAAATTCTCTCCTGCGCGATGCACGCAGGATTTTTGGTGGCGATTTTGGTCGACTACTCCTGGAACAGCGCGTTTGGCCGACACCGTTTTTCACAGTGCATGAGATGCACATACGCCCCGGCTCTGCACCCGGATGGTATTACCTCGATCTGGTCATCCATGCGTGGGAGAAGGATAGCTAAGAGCTCTATTGTGCATTGTTCTTCTTCAAAAGCGACGCAGTGATTACAAGGAATGCTGCACAAGTACTTGTCTTCGTCAGTATTCTCATTCTACTATAAGAGCACTTTTCCCCAGAGGAACCCCTGCAGAAACGTCGAAAGTACATCGGAAGCCAAAAAAGTGAGAAGCGTCCACGCATGAATGAAGAGATCCGTGCGCCGGAAGTTCTTTTGGTATCGGAAGAAGGAGCAGAGAAACTAACGTCCGCAGAAGCTCTTGAGCGTGCAAAAGCACAGGAGCTTGATTTGATTGAGGTTTCCCCAAAGGCTAAGCCGCCTGTGGTAAAGATCGGCAATTTTGGCCAGTATCTTTACCAAATTAAGAAAAAAGAGCGCAAGCAGCGTTCCCATAGCAAGCAAACAGAAGTCAAAACGTTGCGGTTAGGATTCCGCACAGATCAACATGATATTGATCGGCTCCTGTCTCGTGCGCGCGAATTCTTTGCAGAACGGCACCTGGTCAAATTTGTCATTCAGCTCAGGGGTCGCGAAAACACCAACAAAGCCTACGCCAAAGAGAAACTGGTGACGATTGTTACGGACCTCAAGGAAGTTTCTGAAGTTGAACAGGAAATTCGGGCTCAGGGGAATCAATTCATTGTTATCCTGCGGGGTAAAAAAGGGGGAGCCCCCAGCGCATCGGCTGCCTGATCGTAAGCCTGTACCTATTCTTTTTTTTGTTAGTTTTTCTTTGTGGATTGAGTCTTTCTCGCTATACTTTCGCGGCTTTTCGATTTTCCATGCCCAAGCAAAAGTCCCACAGCGGCGCTAAAAAGCGCGTCCGGCGTACCGGAAGCGGCAAGATTGCCGTTAAGCGGTCCGGTCGCAGTCACCTTCTTCTGCAGAAGAGTAAGCGCCAGAAGAACCTGAGCCGCACGTTAATACCTTCAAAAACGGAGGGTAAATCGATCAGGTCACTCCTTCCTTATCTCTAGTCATGCGTGTTAAAAGAGGCGTTGTTCGGCACCAAAGACACAAGAAAATCCGCGCTTTAGCGAAGGGGTATCGTGGCATGCGCCGCACAACATTTAAGAAAGCTAATGAGGCGGTCATAAAAGCTGGTCAGAACTCATATCGCGATCGTCGCAAAAAAAAGCGCACCTTCCGTGCACTCTGGATTACACGATTGAGCGCCGCAGTCCGCATGCGCGGTTTGATGTACTCACGCTTTGCGAAGGGGCTTAAAGATAAGAACATTGAGCTCGATCGTAAGGCGCTCTCTGAGCTCGCTATCCACAATCCACTGGTTTTCGATAAAATCGTGGAAGCAGTGAAATAAAGAATGAATACAGTAAAAAATGAATAATGAAAAATGAATAATGAATAGTGAGTATTATCAAATTTTCACTTTTCACTTTTCATTCTCTATCTCGTCATACCCTTAAGGAGCTGCTGCCCTTCACCAAAGAGCTGTGTTGCCAACAGATCAATAACCGCGCCAAATACTGCTGCAATGATGATGACTTTCCAGAACGTAGGTTGATCCGGCCACATGGTAATGGCGTAATCCAGATGCACAAAGGCAGCAACCGCTGCACCGCGCCAGAGCGGATGCATGCGGATCCGGAAGACCGGTTGCCAGTCAAAAACGCCGATGATCGTGAGAACGAATCCCATAACCAAAGCATTGATGATAATGGCTGTCTGAGCCATAGGTTTGCCGACAAGGGCTTCTGCGGGCAGGGTAAAGGCGATGAGCGCTCCAACAGCAAGAGCGATGCCAACGCAGAAGAATTTCCGTTTAAAAAGGGGGAGAGAAAGGATGTTTGTCATAGTGGTGCCACTATGCACTGAGCAGAAAAAAGAAGCAATGGCGCCACTCTTCTGGTTGAACGGTCTATTTTTCTAGCCCCGCTTTGATGAGCATGGTGGCAATGATGCCAGCACGTTCGGATTCGTCGAGCTTCATCTGAATATACTTCACGGTTTCCAAAAGATCGGGGATCATCTTATGTTCTAGAGCATTCACACGGCGACGGGTTGTTTCCAGCTCGATTGCCATGCTTTCTGCCTGCTTCTCTATCTGTGCCAATTGAACGAGCACTTCAAAGAGCTCCTCAAACTTTTCCACGGCGCGATCTAAAAGAGCATTGGTCCCCACAAAGCCGTAGCTTCTGGCGGAGCCCTCCTTTTGTACTGTGAAGAACGGAATACGCACGCTCATAACATTCTTTGTTTGTACACTGAGCGTTATTTTTGCCTGAGGGCTGGCAATGGCGTTGGCAAGCTGTGCATCCGTGAGCCATACCGAAGCCATCAGGTACGCACGAAAAGCCTCACCGAGTTGTTCTTCTACCTGCAGACGCAAATCTTTTGCAGTACGAATTATTGCCATGAACTGTTGCATCAAACCATCCTGCTTGTCCTTTAAGAGCTTGTGGCCGCGCTGTGCCGCCTTGGTGCGACGCTTGAGGTCCATGAGAGCCATTCGTGTCGGATTCACGCGTAGGAGGGCCATATCAGGATGGGGAGACAGCAGTAGGGAGTTTCTTGATTTCCCGGTAGAGAGCGGCAAGAGAGAGTGTGAATAAGAGAACTGCTATTGCCATAAGGGCTCCTTCTGGGATGAAGAGGGCTGGCAGAAGGCGGGAATCCACTATGGCAACTGCATTTTCCAGTACGGCGATCATGGCGAAGACTGGCAGAAAAATTGCCAAAAGCAGACCCATTATGTACCACAGAACCGTCCATGTATGGCCACGAACAACATCATTACTTGCACGCAGTGCATCACGATAATCCTTTCCTTCGCAAACGATGGTTACTTGATAGAACATCGTTCGGATGAAGTACACAATACCTGGGATAATCAAGAGAATACTCCATAGCAATGCAATGCATGAGCGCAGAATACTTGTGAGGAAGATATTCAGAATAAAACCGCGTCCCTCATGACGGATAACAGCAAAGGAAGTCCGTGCACGTCCTGCTTTACTGGAAATCAGACGTTTACCGGCAATCAGAACGCACGCAATGCCCCATATCATGACAAGTGTCAGAGCGATTTGCATTATTGTTAGGAGAATCAAAGGGCGCAGATCGGTTACTCCCCAGACCAGTCCTTCTTGCATGCCTGGTATCACGAAGAGTTCGCGCTGAGCGTAATCAAGAAGAAGCATGATGATCAATGGCAGTGCAAGCAGCCAAAAAAGCACGGCGTTGAGCACCGGTTGTTTGCGGTAGAGATCCCAGCTTTCGCCTATGAGAGTAAAGATATTGGGAATTGTAGAATGAGAGAAAGAGATACTAAACCTACGTCTTTGGGAGATACTTCTCTATGTATTCATCCTTCACGCGCTTCAGTTCCTCACGCGGGATTTCGGTGAGTAGATCCCATCCGATACGCAGAGATTCAAAAATGGAACGGTTTTCCTGTCCGCCCTGTCGGATGAATTCTTTTTCGAATCGTTCTGCAAACTTCAAAAATGCCTTATCAGTATCATTCAAAGATGATTCGCCAAGGATAACTGCAAGCTCACGAACTTCCACGCCACGGGCGTATGAGGCCGTAAGCTGCGCATCCATTCCGCTGTGATCTTCACGTGTTTTTCCTTCCCCCTGTGCTTTGGGTTTCAGGCGAGAAAGCGAACCCATTGGGATAATGGGCGGATAAATTCCTTTCTGATGCAGTCCGCGATCCAGACGAATTTGTCCTTCGGTAATGTAACCTGTCAAGTCTGGAATGGGATGGGTCACGTCGTCTTCCGGCATGGTCAAGATGGGGATCTGCGTGATGGAACCATTCTTGCCGCGGATGCGTCCTGCACGTTCATAAATCGTCGCAAGGTCAGTGTAGAGGTATCCGGGATAACCGCGGCGTCCAGGTACTTCCTTGCGGGCTGCGGACACTTCACGCAGAGCTTCACAGTAGTTCGTCATATCTGTGAGAATCACCGTGACGTGATAACCCTTTTCGTACGCCAAGTATTCGGCGGCAGTCAAAGCGAGCCGGGGAGTGGCAATGCGTTCCACCACAGGATTGTCTGCCGTGTTCACAAACAGGACGGCGCGGGAGAGAGCTCCAGTCTTTTCCAATTCCTGCTGGAAGAATTGAGCCTCTTCAAATGTCACACCCATAGCGGCAAATACCACTGCGAATTTTCCGCTTGCGTCAGCCGATTTCTGAGAATCCTGTGCTTCACCTGTCTCCACTTCCTCCGGAGTGAGAACACGCGCCTGTCGTGCGATTTGTGCAGCGATCTGGTTGTGCGGCAGACCGGCACCAGAGAAGATCGGGAGCTTCTGTCCGCGTACCAGTGTATTAAGAACATCTATTGTGGAAATACCTGTTTGGATAAAGTCATCCGGATACTCGCGTGCATAAGGGTTGATTGGTGAACCATTGATATCCAATCGTTTCTCCGCAACAATTTCTGGTCCTCCATCAATGGGACGCCCAGAGCCAGAGAAGATTCTTCCAAGGATATCTTCCGAGACGCCGATTTCAAAAGTTCGTCCAAGGAATCGCACTTTTGTCCCCTCGGTTGTTGATCCTTGTGCCTCTTCAAACATCTGTACAACGGCGAGCCCCTCTCGAGCATCGAGCACTTTTCCAAGGCGTTTCCTACCATCGGTAGTTTCAATCTCGCAGAGTTCGTCGTACGTGATTCCTTCGACACCCTCAACCATCATCAGAGGGCCTGCGATATCCGTAACGGTTTTGTAAGCGGTAGACATAACTGAGAAGTGAAAAATGAATAGTGAAAAATGGCAGATTACGCTGTGGCATTAGCTGGAACTGGTTCTTCGATACTCGTGGATTCTTTGACTGATGAATCCTTGAGAGTCTCCATCTGTGAGCGGATCTTCTCCTCAATCGCATCGAATTTTGCTTCCACTTCCTCCTCTGGGATAAAGCTCGTCTTGGTAATATCTTCCTTCACCGCCAATTTCTGGACCAAAGAGAAGTTGAAGTCTTCCTGTTGAATTATTGGCAGTGCGCTGTCATGGAAGATAAGGATCACTTGCATCATGCGGAGTTGTTTCTGGAGTGAGGTGTAGGCATCAATAGGATCAAAAGCGTTCTGGAACAAGAAGTCCTCGCGAATCATCTTGGCTACTTCCAGTGTGAGCTGTTCTCGCGGGGAGAGCGACTCGGTTCCCACAAGGCGCACAATTTCTTCCAGCTTGCTTTCCTCCTGAAGAATTTCCGATGCGCGCGTGCGGTTCTTTGCAAAGTCCTCTGATATTTCTTTGGCATAGAATGCATTAAGGCTATCGGTGTACAGAGAATAGCTCTGCAACCAGTTAATAGACGGGAAGTGACGCTTATACGTTAGTTTGGCATCCAATGCCCAGAAAACTTTCGTCACACGCAGAGTGTTCTGCGTCACCGGTTCAGAGAAGTCTCCGCCCGGAGGGGAAACAGCACCGATAACGGTCAGTGATCCCCGGCGTTCATCGCTCCCCAAACACTGTGCGGCTCCGGCACGTTCATAGAATCCCGCTGTGCGTGAGCCCAGATAGGCAGGATATCCTTCTTCACCCGGCATCTCTTCCAAACGTCCGGACATCTCCCTCATGGCTTCTGCCCAGCGGGAAGTCGAGTCCGCCATCAGAGCGACATCGTAACCCATATCGCGGTAGTACTCGGCAATGGTGATGCCTGTGTATACGCTCGCCTCACGAGCGGCCACTGGCATGTTACTGGTATTAGCGATCAGTACGGTTCGTTTCATGAGCGGTTCGCCGGTGTTGGG
>JBAYNS010000053.1:0-7510 GCA_041678625.1 Candidatus Peribacteraceae bacterium | reverse complement strand
CGGCAAGAATTTGCGGGGCGCCAAACGTTTGTCCGCTGTCTCGAGTCTGGTGAACGATGTAGCTGGCGATCTCCTGATCTTGTGGCTCCCACGTCGCCGTAATCATAAAAAGACCATTGGATTGCTGGGAGCTCTGCATCTGGAAGTTGGTGATTCCGTTTGTCGGGGACACCGCAGAGACATCTGTTGCATCAACAGAAGGTTGCTCCTGACTTGTTGCCTCCGGGCTTTCTGAATGAGCATCAAAGAAGACTGTGCGATTTACAGGATCCAAAGGAAGCCCCAAGGGGCTGTAAGCCGGTTCGCTCATGCGGAGTTCATAGACTCGTCCGCGTTCCTGAGAGAGTGTGGTAATTTGCGCCTCTGTGCCGTCCAACCTCATGCGGACAATAGGCAGCGTTCGGCCGAATGCATCGGTAATCGAAAATGACTGAGGAGCATCCTCGGGCTGGACAAGGATAGGAGAGGAAAATGTGACAAGGACACTGGTAGGACTCATGGGAATAGCAGAGAGAATGCTGACAGTTTGCGCATCCTGATTGGCAACATCGGAGATGACTTCTTCAGTAGTACCAGCATCAGGCGTTTCGGGCGGAAGAGTCTCTTCGTCAGTGCCTGGCAGCAAAAGAGTTTCCTGCCCCATTTGCGGGGTCTCCTCTTCTCCCTCCAAAGGCAGCTCCTCTGGCACGGTTTTTTCAGGTTCCGCAGAAAGAGAGGATGAAGAAGAAAATGTTTCCTGCAGAGGAACAGCAACTTCTTCAACAAAGAGATTCGAGTCTTCCCCATCAATGTTTACCGCGGTAACACCTATGTAGAGCACGTCGTAGTCTGGAAGATCTGTAAGGGTGAATGTTGTTTCCTGACCTTCGGTCGTCTCAAAATCATCGTACAGACCATCGTTCTCTAAAATAGATTCAAAACTCCAGTACACACGGTAGAACGCAACACGATCCTCCGAGGGAAGAGCAATCCACTGTACCTCCACCTGGCCGTTTTTATATTCTGCCTGTAGACCGGTTACCACATCAGGAGATGCGGCTGCTGCGGAGAGGGGGAGCAGAAACATCAGGAGTCCAAGGCCGACCAAACGGCGTAATATCATGATATGGGTATGAATTTCATACTATTGTAGCACAAATAAGCCTCTTTACCAAACTTTGTTCCTACAGCAAACAGCGCACCAGGCCCGTTCCCCAGGCAAAAAGCAACAGAAGTACGGCGGCCACGCCAAGGGCAAGAATGGTCACAATTTCGTTATGCAGGAATGGGACAAAGAGCCACAGAGTAAAGCCCAGCAATGCGGAGAAGAATATCCATCGCACAAACCCCTGCTTAGGGATAACAAACGGCATTGCACGTCTCCCTTCGCGAAAGAGGAAAAACGCAAGAAAGGTATGTATCACAATAGAAACAGTAATGGCTCCCACAAAACCGTGAAGAGGAATCAGCCAGAGATTCAAACCGACAGATAAAATACTTCCAGCAGCAAGAATGAAGACCAATCTTTTCCACAACATACGTGTGAGCAACACATAGAAGCCGTACATCACAATGCCATTGAGAAACATGGGAATGCTCAACAGCCGCAAAGCCGTGTCTGAACCTGCATGCAGAGGAGTGCTTAGGTAGGCGCTGGTTGTTAAAAGCTGAACCAAAGGGCGTGACCACAGAGCGCTAAAAAGAAACGAGATCGTCCCAAGTGTCAGAATGATGAGCAGGGTTTTCCCTAAAAGCGTGCGCGTATCTTCACCCAGAGCATCGCGTTCACTAAGAACCGGCAAAGTAGAATTCAGCAGGAACGTTGGAATGACAAAACCGACATCTGCCATCCTGAGCACAAAGCCGTAGTACGCATTCTGTAATTCAAAATCCGGGCGCAACAAAGCAATCAAGGTCACATCGAATTGCCGGTAGAGAGCAACACAGAGGAACGCTATCCCAAACGGAGCGGATGCACGTGCAAGCTTTTTAATGAGATCAGGATTCCAGTGCAATTGGATAGGCATAAGGCGATTCCCAAAAAAGAGAGACACCAAAAAAAGAAGGAATGCACCAATGCCACCAATAAAAAGGAACAAGTGATAAATCTGCAGGTCCGTGCTCCCGCGCACGCCCACAAAAATAAAGAGCCCGATGAGGACAACAGTGAGGATGCGCTGGGAGACCTCGGCGATGAAGACGTAATGCATCTTGTAATTCACCTGAAAAACTGTGCGGATTACACCGGCAAGAAGGGTGAAGAATGGCACCAGTGATGCAATGGTCACGCCGAGTGGCAGCGGCGTGCCGCGCCACATCGGCATGAGCCACACGAGCAGGAGTGCGGAGCCAAGGGAAAGAACAAGAATGAAACTACGGAGAATGATAAGCGCACCCAGCACGTCTTCACGGGTGTTTTTGTGCAGATTGCCATGCACCGAGTTTGCCTCTGGTGCGCGGCTTACCTCTCTCACTGCGACAGCGTAGAGGCCGAAGTCTGCGAGGATGCCGAAGAGCTGGAGGAAGCCATATGCCGAGTTGTAGTTTCCTGCAAGCTCCTTACTCAAACCTACAGCCACAAACTTCACCGTGAGAATACTCAACGCTGCCATGGTGATCTGGCTCGCAAGCTGCCAGATGGTTGAGGTGGCGATTTGGCGTGTAGACATCAGGGAGATTGTAGAGGAGGTATGCTTAGTAGACACATAAAAACGTTCCCCTGGACGAGATGAGGAACGTGAGGCGTTTATGGCCTCTACCAGAACGAATTTTGGGTGACGGTGGCAGAACGAGAAGAGGTGCAACACAACACGCAAACCTTCATTCCATGATCGAAAGCCTAATCGGCGTCCAGGGGAACAACGAACACTAAACTCAGTGCAAGGTGACGGCTTGTTGGCCGTCAAAAGGAGTGAAACAAAAGTGTCAAAACACAGAACGCGACGTCCTCCTTTCTTCCAAAGACCAGTCTAGTGTACATACACAATAGTAATATGTAGACAATTGTCAATGAACCTAGAAAAGATTTCCCCCAGCATTTTTGAATAGAAAAAAAGCCCCTCCTCACACACCTATGCCCCGAAAGCGACGGTGCCTTCAGTATGTGTGGGAGGGGGAGTCTATTGGCGATCTCTCGCTTTATGTGGGGTGCGAACTGAGGAGGATCCGCCAATTGACTGTAATCAATCTACGTATCATTGCTGAATTGTCAATAATACTCAAAAATATGTTTTTATTAGACAAAACGTCTGCTCTCGCGTACTCTGCGTGCCTAGGATGCAACTATCCTTCCAACATCTCACCTCAACCAAACAACTCTCACGAGAAGACACAGACGCCATTTTGGCGGTAGCGGCAAAAATGGAGAAAGTTTTGCAGAAAGGAGGGAACGATATGCTTGCTGGCAAAATCCTCGCAGCGCTTTTTTACGAGCCCAGCACGCGCACGCGCCTGAGTTTTGAAGCAGCGATGCAGCGTCTGGGCGGACGCGTCATTTCTGCAGTAGGCATGCAATTTAGCTCTCTCTACAAAGGAGAAACCATAGAAGACACCATCACCGTTATTGGGCAGTACGCGGATATCATCGTCATGCGCCATCCCGAACAGGGCAGCGCAGATATTGCCGCATCGGTGAGTCCCGTCCCCTTTATCAATGGCGGGGACGGACCCGGGCAACACCCCACGCAAGCGCTCCTGGATCTCTACACCATTCTCAAAGAACGCGGCACGCTCGACAACATTCACATCACGATGGTTGGTGATCTGAAGTTCGGCCGCACAGTTCACTCCCTAAGCTTCCTCCTAGGCCTGTACAACAATGTGCGCTTCACGCTGGTTGCTCCAAAAGAGCTCCAAATGCCGGAAAAGGTTACCAGCTTCTTTGACGAGAAAGGCATTACATACTCGCAGACGGAGAACCTGGAAGACGGGCTTGATGCCGATGTCATCTACATGACGCGCGTGCAGCAGGAACGCTTTGAAGATCCGGCTCAGTTTGAGCGGCTCAAACTCAAATACATTCTGACCGCTAATCACGTGAAAGATCGCACCATCACTGTAATGCATCCGCTGCCGCGCATCGGCGAAATCAATCCAGAGGTGGATGCTCTCCCCAATGCCGCATACTTCCGCGAGGCGCGCAACGGTGTTGCCATCCGCATGGCGCTGTTGGCAATGCTTCTTGGAAAAGCATGAGTCTTCCCATATTTCTCTTGGCCCCTCTACTCTTCGTAGGGGGTGTTGTTTCCACTATATCAGGAGGAGGCTTGGGAATTCTGATGCTTGTGTTGGGGAGTTTCTTCCTCGATATCCGTACAAACATTACCCTCAATTCGGTTTTGATGTTGGGTATGCAGGTTTCTAAGATCGTGAACTTTCACCGAAATATCCGGTGGGAGTATGTTTGGTGGTACGCGTTTCTAGGGGTGCCATGCAGTTTTTTAGGGGGGTTAGTACTGTTCCATGTGCCCATGCATGTTCCAGAAATTGGCTTAGCAATTGTATGCACGGGATTCGTCATTCTCCGATTGATCCATCCGAAGCTCCGATTATCTTCAAGAAGAAGTTGTCTAATAGGATACGGCGCACTCAACGGATTCCTCGGAGGACTCATCGGAAATGCAGCACTTATTCGCGGTCCGATTCTTCTGTCGCTCGGACTGACCAAAGGAGCCTTCATTGGCACATCGTCCATGACAGCGTTTCTCATGAATCTCGGAAAAATCTCCGCATATCTAACAAAAATGGTCTGGTCATCGGAAATGCTGATTTTTCTATGCATGGGTTTCCCCTTTCTCTTTGCAGGGGTATGGATTGGGAAGCACATACTTCACTATGTAAGCCCTTGGCTCTTTGAGAAAATGCTCCTGGGGGTTATTGTTATCGGTGCCCTACGCCTCCTTTTTTCTGCATTGTGACGAATACAACTATCCTCCTCCCCGGCCTCATTGACTGCCACGTGCACTTCCGCGAACCGGGGTACGAACACAAGGCAACAATGGCGAGCGAAGCATCTGCAGCACAAGCAGGAGGCGTGCATACGGTGTGCGAGATGCCAAACACCAATCCTCCAACAACGTCCGTGGAAGCATTTAAAGATAAGGTTCATCGTGCTGAGAAAATCAGCGATGTTGATATCCGATTCTTTTTTGGAGCTACGGAATTAGAGCACCTTAATGCGTTCAAGCAGGTGTGGGGTTCCCCACAATGCTGCGGACTCAAAATATTCTTCGATCATTCAACGGGTGATCAGGGTGCAAACAAACAGGTTATAGATGAAGCATTTAAACTGTGTGCAGAGCTCGATGCACCGCTTGTTGCGCACTGTGAAGACGCATTGATCAATGCAGAGGCAAAGAAGCAAATTCTTGAAGATGCACAGGGTGACGAAAGCGATGTCGGATTACATTCCCTCATGCGCCCGTGCGCGGCGGAAGTCGCGGCAATTACGCAGGCTCTGGAATACGCAGAGCACTACGGAACACGATTGCATGTCGCGCACCTTTCAACTGCAGAAGGACTCCGGAAAATTTGTCAGGCAAAGAAGAAAAAAATTGCTGTTACCTGCCAAGTCACGCCGCATCATCTTTTCCTCAGTACACAGGATTACGCAAGACTCGGGTCTCTTGGCAAAATGAATCCTCCATTGCGGACTCCAAGTGAATGCGCAGCTCTGTGGGAAGGCATCGCCGATGGAACAGTGGATTGCATTGCCACTGATCATGCGCCGCATACTCTCGCCGAGAAGAATGCCAATCCGCCTCTCTCTGCGCCCAGTGGTGTTCCCGGGGTGGAAACCATGCTCCCTCTTCTCCTCACTGTTGCGGCGGGAGGCTGGCCTCATCCGGCAGGCGAGTCCTATGCTGTCGATTTCTCTTACGAAAAAATCACGGAACTCTGCTGTATCAATCCCAACCGGATCTTCCGTCTTCAAAAAAACAGCGGCCCTCTTCTAACGATTGATCCAGATGCAGAGTGGGTGATCCACGGAAAAGATCTTCATTCTCTCTGTGGATGGACTCCGTATGAAGGATGGATAGTACGAGGGAAGATCGTCAGTTAATCAGCTCCTCCAGCGAGTGGACACAGATATCTGCTTTTTCTTCTGCTCGTGGCGGCGTGTAGTCTTCTCGCACAATAAGACAGGCCTGCATACCTGCGCGTCGGGCAGCTTCCATATCGAATTCCTGATCGCCAACATACACACAGTCCTGCGGAGGCACTCTTAATTTCTGTGCAGCAATGAGAAGGCCTGCGGGGTCCGGTTTTACGTGAGGTCTAAATTCCTCAGAAGTTACAATGACTTCTATGTATTGAGAAAGAGGTAGCCGTTCTTCAATAGCGTCTACAAAATGCTGCCATGAACCGGTAACGATAGCCTTGGGAGTGGCAGCGGGCAGAGCGTCCAACAGACGCTTGGCATCCGGAAACCATTCCACCCGCGTGCGTACCAGTTCGCAGTATTCTGCGTCGCGCACTCGACGCATCTCTTCCTCGCGGGTTTGAGGAATGCCGTAGAGCTTCAATGATTCACTAAGGTGGATATTCAATGCGTAGGTTTCGCGAAATTTCTCATACACCGAACGAAACTCATCAGGGTCACAACCAACGCCGGCGCTTGCGAGCATAGAGAGATATGCCTCTTCGTACAGAGGGATAGTATCCACCAGCGTTCCATCCAGATCGAAGATGATGGCTCGGGATTTCATAACAGAATGTGTGTACAGGAAAAACAAAACGAAAGGAATAAAAAAAGCAGCAGAGGAAGATGAATCATCCAAAGCTGCTCCTTAAAGTCGATCAGATTTCCATAACTATAGGAATAATCATTGGCCTGCGGTTCACTTTGCGGTCAAAGAATCGGAAGAGCGCTCCGTTCACTGCGCGCTTGAGATCTTTACGATCCGTTTCACCGCGTCCGACAGCTTCTTCATATGCCTTCTTTGCAATGCTGATAGCTTCTCCTGTGATAGTGGATTGCTCAGAGCCGTAGATAAGTCCTCGTGAGAGGATATCCGGATCGCCAACCAATCTTTTGCTATCCGTATATGCGCGCAGAACAACAATAATCACACCGTTGCTGCTCATGATCTTGCGATCATCGATCACACGTTGGCCTTCCCCGGCGCTGCCGTAGCCATCAATGATGACGTCTTGCACGGCAATTTTCTGCTTGCTGCGCCGAGCATGGCCTTGCGCAGAGAATTCCAGAATTTCCCCATTGGTGATCATGTGAATTTGATTATCATTGTATCCCAGGCGTCGGGCGATATCTGCATGCGCCGAGCGCATATGGGGTTCACCGTGCTCAGGAATGACGTGCCGAGCACGGACAAGTCGATGCATAAGCATCAAGTCTCCGCTGTAGCCGTGACCAGTGGTATGCAGAGAAAGTTCCGCACTAGTCTTCACGGTTGCCCCCTGTAAATCGAGGTTATTTATCACTTTGGCCACAGCGCGCTCATTCCCAATGATGGGATTGGAACTCAGGATCACCGTATCTCCCGCTTTCACGGAAATATGCCGATGTGTT
>JBAYNS010000052.1:0-7538 GCA_041678625.1 Candidatus Peribacteraceae bacterium | reverse complement strand
TGACCTGTGCTGCCACATCTTCATCAGTCTCTCCATGAATCGTGCGCCGTTCCGAATGACCACAGAGAACATAGCGCGCCTGCGATGCTGCAATCATCTGCATGTTGATATCGCCAGTAAACGCACCAACCGCTTCCGCGCTTCCTGCCTGTGCGCCCGCAATGAGCCGTGCATCAATGCAGGCTTGCAAATCAAGCGCCGATGGGAAAAGCACTACCTCAACACTTGAGTGTTCTCCGTAGGGAGAATGCGGTTCCAATGCACCAGCCGGTAGCGGATTCATCTTCAGATTTGCGGCAATGAGGAGTGTGCGAGACATCGAAGAGGGGATAAGCGTTTAAAACAAGATGCACCTAAGGTACCATCGTTGTGCTATGGAACAACCTCTCCGCGTCGCGCTTGCGACCGATCATGCCGGTTTTCCTCTAAAGGAAGCCATAAAAGAATATCTGATTGGCAAGGGAATTGATGTCATGGACGTCGGAACATTCTCCGAAGAACCGGTAGATTATCCCGAAATCATTCGTAAAGGGTGCGCAGTTGTCCTTCAGGAGCAAATACCCGGGATCATTTTCGGAGGGAGTGGAATCGGAGAATCCATGGCCGCAAATAAAGTACGGGGCATCCGTTCCGCACGGTGTTGTACCGTGGAAGATGCGCAAATGTGCCGTCGGCACAATGATGCAAATGTCATGAGCCTGGGCGGACGTATGATTGAGGCGGATCTGGCTAAGCAAATGGTTGATACATTCCTCTCAACGGATTTTGACGGAGGAAGGCATAAAAAGCGCGTACAGGATCTTGATACCCCCTCTCCGTTATGAAGATGATTATTGCGCCATCCATCCTCTCCGCAGATCTTGCACATTTGCAGGACGAAGTTGATTCCATTGAGCGCTGTGCCGACTGGATACAAATCGACGTCATGGACGGTCACTTTGTTCCCAATCTGAGCTTTGGCGTTCCGGTTATCCGATCCATTCGCACAGCTCTTCCTATCGACGTGCATCTCATGATCACCAATCCTGCAGATCGCGTAGAAGAATTTCTGAGTGCGGGAGCAAAAAACATCACGTTTCATGCAGAAGCCGTTGGAGACACAAAGGCAAGAAAATCTCTCATTCAAGCCATTCGCGCAGGTGGAGCGACTGCAGGAATCGCCATCAATCCGGCAACGCCGCTTGCAGCAGTAGATGATGTTATCACATCGGTTGATCTCCTTCTCATCATGTCTGTGAACCCCGGATTCGGCGGTCAGAAATTCATGGAGAGTGTCCTGGAAAAAGTACGCGAAGCTCATGCCAAACATCCCAATCTTATGATTCAAATGGACGGCGGTATCGATGAATCCACTGCAGCGCTCTGCCGGAAAGCAGGGGCGAACAATCTTGTTTCGGGAAGTTTTATTTTCAATGCATCGGATCGTGCGGATGCTATAGCTACTCTTCGCGGAACATGAAAAAAATTGCCATCATCTGTACATTTTTTCTTGTGTCATGTGCGCCACATTTTAAAAATGATGGTGAGAATATTCTGCTCAAAGGACCCGATGGCCAGGAAATATCGCTCCTAGTCGAAGTAGCTGCGGACGCAGAGGCGCAAGCCAATGGACTGATGGGGAGAGAAGAATTGCCAGAGGAGCATGGCATGCTCTTTGTTTTCTCTCAGCCACAAACACTGTCCTTCTGGATGAAAAATACGATTATTCCGTTGGATGTATTATTCTTTGATGGAGATGGAAACTATATTTCTTCTCATACCATGGTACCCTGTATGGAAGATCCATGTTTGCACTATCGCTCGGCTGCCCCGGCGCTTACGGCGCTCGAGGTACCGGCAGGTTTTGTGGAAGAACATGCAGTAGAACACGGGTGGTCACTGCATTGGCGTGAGTAGAGAAAATTATTCCACGCGGTATGGAGCAAGATTGCGCTCAATACGCTCAAGAACATTGGCATCCTGCGGCGGCGTGAATGCAGTGCCAGTCATGCGTTCGTAGAGATCGATGTACTTTGCGGCAAGCATGATACGAACGTCATCGGTGATCTGCGGCCAGGTACTCTTATCGCCGTACTCAAAGCCCTGAGATCGCATCCACAAGCGGAAAAACTCCTTATCTAAACTATCGGGTTCTTCCCCATTTTTCAGACGATTCTCATATGTTTCTGCAAGCCAATAACGTGAAGAGTCCGGGGTATGAACTTCATCGGCAATGGTAATCACGCCATCCTCATCCACACCCATTTCATATTTGGTATCTACCAGAATGAGTCCCCGCTGTGCGGCGATTTCCTGGCCGCGGGTGAACAGAGCAAATGCCTTTTCTGTGATTTCATCCCATTGTTTTTGTGTTGCCAAACCGTGTTCAATAATTCCTGCAGGATCAATCAATTCATCATCTTCTGCTTTGGTTGTTGGAGTGATGATGGGATGAGCAAAAGGCTCATTTTTGGCCATGTTCTCAGGGAGTTGGTTGCCGCAAAAATTCCGCACACCCTGCGAATAATTTACCCATGCAGAGGTTTTGGTTGATCCTGTGAGATATGCCCGTACAACGATTTCGATAGGAAGGATTTTGAGGTCTTTTGCAATAGTGACATTTGGGTCAGGAGTGGCAATGATTTGCGTTGGCATGATGTCAGCCACCCTCTCAAACCACCATGCACTTAGTTGGCTCAACACTTGTCCTTTCAGAGGGATGGTGCACCAGCTGATATCGAAGGCGGACTGGCGATCGGTAGCAATTAAAATCCGGCGTTTTTGTTCTGCCTGCAGATACACATCGCGTACCTTTCCGGCGTATTTTTGGCCAAGTCCGGAGAAATTTGTTTCTTTGAGAGCTGTAGCTAAGAAAGGGCGGAGAGTTTGAGGATCAATCATATGTTCCAGAGTATCACAAAATGTCATACGTGCGCCTAAAAAATTTCTCAGCCATATGCGTATTGCAAAATTAGCTTAAATTTGCTACAATAATCCGATTTGATCCTCACGTGCCCGAGGCTCAAAACACAAACAAATCTGTATGCGAAAAGAAATACAACCATTGGCATCCGTTGATCAGATGAAATCATATCTTGCTGCGGATACTGAGATGCAGATGAAGATCAGTGATCGCGAGACCCGGCAGGCGTTTGCCATGCAGGTGTTGGATCAATTGCGATATGAAATGCTCAGCCGTGAGGACAAGGGTGTCGTTCGTGATTACCTGCAAAAGGCCACAGGATATTCGCGAGCCCAAGTCGCACGGTTGATTACACAGCACAGACAAGCAGTGCATCCGACAGGTGCGCGGCCGACGATGAAACAGTGGGGATACACAATGGCACTCTGTGTACTGTTGCTTCTGCTTGTGCGTTCGGGGTTCGCCGCACGCGGAGATAGTTTGCAATTTCTAAATGGCAATCGTCTTGGCATCCTCACAGGACAAGTGATTGATCAGTCTGCCGTTGAAACAAGTACCATCGAAACAGTGATTCCAGAAACGGTCGGACAGGCGCCGAAGGTTGCACCGCTCTTTGTGGCACAGCGCACGATGGCACCAATTGATGCATCGATCGGTATCGATTTAGTGACGATGGCTTCCGGTGAAGATGCACTTCAAGATTCAGTAGACCAACGACGCAGTGTGCGAGAAACACAATTGGCGGTACAGGCCGTTGAAAATATACCTGTAGAAATCAGCCCGTTCCTGCGCCGTGCTGTGGAAGGATCTGCGGCACACCAGTTGGCACAGCGCATTGAAGAGCGCAGAAGGGCGCGCTTGATTGATCGCCCCGAGTCTTCGCCGTTGTATGGCGCAGCTCCCGCATATAACCAGAGTGAGTGGGTATGGCAGGATTCTCCAGATCACATTTGGGATATCGAAACGAAGCCGACGACTGTTTGGGACATCATCGGACCGGGGAGTGAAGGACAGGTGCTTATGGTGGTAAACGGAAAACCGTCGTGGGAAACAATGGATCGAGCCGATATAGGTAATCCCGAACTTGGTGCTGGCCGCAAACCACTAGAACGTCGTGGCGGTAGCGGGGGTGGTGGAAGCACAACAGCAACGACAACGAGCACTACCACAACAATTACGCAAACAGTCGGCGATAATGATTGGACGATAAGCGGAGATAATGAATATGCGGCAGTTGCGGGCAATGTTGGTATTGGCACCATTGCTCCGGCTACCAAACTTGAAGTAGTTGGTACCGCATCTGGTTCATACGTGCATGCTTCCAGTGCGCTGACCTCTTCCGGTGGCTTAACTATTGCCGGCGCAGCTATTGCATTGAAGTCCTTCGGTACGTGTAATTTGGAAACGGATGCTTCTGGCAATCTAATTTGTGGAATAGATGATACTGTCGGTACAGGTCTGGAGCAGGCTACCGCCGATACCCGCTACGTCCGTGTCTCCGGAGACACCATGACTGGTGGACTCCTCATTACTTCTGTCAATGATGACACACTTGCCATTGAAGCAGGTCTCCTCCTGGAAGTGGCAGGTACGGCTTCCGGTCGTATCCTCCATGCAGAAGACCTCCTCACAGCAAGCGGAGCCCTCTCCGTCGACGGTCTCACATTCCTCAACAACAACACCGTCATCACGGGAACACTCAATACCACTTCCAACATCTCCGGCTCCGGTACTCTCTCCATAGAGGGAGCATCTTCCCTGCAGGGAGCAGTCACCTTCGGTTCCACAGTCACCCTCAATGGTGTTACCTACACCTTCCCGTATTCCGATGGCACTGCTTCTGGGAAAGTCCTTGCCACGGACAGCGCAGGACAACTGACATGGAAGACCGATGCAGGAACTACCTACGATGCCGCCCAGGGTCTCTCCCTAGACTCCAACTACTTCTCCGTCAATTCCACCCTCACGGGAACCCTCCTAGACTTCACCACTGTCTCTGGTGCCACTCTGCGCGCCCGTGACAGCCTCACCTCCAGTGGAACCCTCTCCGTAGACGGTCTCGTCTTCCTCAACAACAACACCGTCATCACGGGAAACCTGAATACCACAGGGAACACTTCTTCCTCCGGCTCCCTCTCCATAGATGGTGCTTCCTATCTCAACTCCATCCTCGACGTGGATGGTGCTGCCACTTTCGGTTCCACGATGGACGTCACGGGCAACGCCACCTTCGCCGCGAACCTTGCAGGCTCCGGCTCTCTCTCCATCGATGGAAACGCTTCCATCCAGGGTAATCTCTCCGGTGCCTCCCTTTACATTGCAGGCTCCAGCATCCAATTCGATTCCCTGGAAACCTGCACACTCAAGACCGATGCCGATGGCAATCTGACGTGTGGAACAGACAACACGGGAACCGGTTACGATCAGGATATCACCGATACCCGCTACGTCCGTGTCTCCGGAGACACCATGACTGGTGGACTCCTCATTACTTCCGTCAATGATGACACACTTGCCATTGAAGCAGGTCTCCTTCTGGAAGTGGCAGGTACGGCTTCCGGTCGTATCCTCCATGCAGAAGATCTTCTCACTTCCTCTGGAGCTCTTGCATGGGAGGGAACAGGAACAGGAGATTCTCTGTGGGTTTCCACATTCGAAGGAGCAGGTCTTACCAACTGTGATCCAACTACCGGCAAACTCATCTGGAGCTCTGCAACCAAGCGCTTTATCTGTGGTACAGACCAGACAGGAGCAGGTGCTTCAACTCTCCAGGAAGCCTACGATAATGACATTGATGGAGGCGTTGCAACTATTCAACTCTCTTCCACAGACGGTTCTGTGATGATCCTCAACCCTGCTTCCGGAGGAAGCACTGGCACAGGTGCTTTCATTGTTGATCAGAATGCCACGACTATGACCGGCATCCTCCTCGATTCCGAAGCAACACAGGCACCAGGCTTGGCCATCGACATGCCTTCCATTGCCTACGGGTATGGGCAGGCTCTCAATCCTCACATACTCTTCGGCTACAATGGAATGTTCGATGTAGACCTCTACCGCTCTGCGGCCAACGTCCTCAAGACAGATGATCAATTCCTGATCAATCAGGACAGTAATGCCATTGCCTTCAATATTGATTCCGAAGCGACGAGTGAGGATATCATTAACCTCTCTGTTGATAAGCTCACTACAGGAATCGCCTTCGATATGAGCGATTTGAATGCTCTTACTACAGGTAAGGCGCTCAATATCGTCTCCAATTCGACCAGCACGAGCACTCGTACCCTGGCACAATTTACCAATACGCATACCAATGCATACAACACGACAGTCATGGGCATCCAGCAGAATGCCAATGGCATTGGTTTGAACCTCCTCAATGGTGGTACAAACAATGGCATCTTCCTGGATCAGAATGGGAATGGTATCGCCCTCAACATTGATTCGCAGGCAACAACTACCTTTGCCGTGAACATTGCGCATGCAGGTGATACCAGCACGGAAACTGCTGCAGGTATGAAAATTACTGCAGAATCCGGTGCAGGCGGTCTCTATGTGTACCGCAATGTGAACAGTGCCACAGATGATGCACTCGTCTTGTTTCTAGAGGATAACATTGGCGCAGATGAGGAAGTGCTGAAGATCCAGAATGACGGTGTGGGAAACGGTATCTACGTTGATCAGAATGGAAATGGCATTACTTTCAACATTGATTCAGAATCCACTTCGCAGGATGTTATTAACCTCTCTGCCTCAGCGTTGAACACTGGAATCGCCTTCGATATGAGCGATTTGAATGCACTTACTACAGGTAAGGCGCTCAACATCGTCTCCAATTCGACCAGTACGAGCACTCGCACCCTGGCACAGATGACCAACAGCAACTCCCTTGCAGTTGGTGCCACAGTCCTTTCGCTTCAGCAGAATGCCGCGCAACGTGTCCTCTTCCTTGATCAGAATGGTAATGGCACGGGCATCCTCCTCGATTCCGAAGCAACCGGTGCACCAGGTGTTGCCATAGATATGCCGACAATTGCCTATGGGTATGGGCTGGCTCTCAATCCTCACATTCTCTTTGGCTACAACGGAACATTCGATGTGAATCTGTACCGCAGCGCTGCCAACTACCTCAAGACAGATGATAACTTCATTGTCGGCGGTCTGGGTTCCTCCATCACTCTCAACGGTGTCGAGTATCTCTTCCCGTATTCCGATGGCACCGCTTCCGGAAAAGTGCTCAAGACAGACGGGAACGGACAGCTCTCCTGGGCAACTGATGACAATGACGGTGGTGAGGGATCCTCCACTCTCCAGGATGCCTACAACAACGATACGGATGGTAATGATTCCGTCATCTGGCTGAGCAGCGCCGATGACTCGATTCACTTCAAGAACCCGGCAACAGGGGGAACGAATTCTTCTCAGCTCTTCGTGCTCAACAACAGCGGAGCAAATGTGACAGCCTTCCTTGTGGACCAGAACTCCACAGGTACGGGCCAGATCATTGATTCGGAGTCCTCTTCCCATCCGGGCTTGGCCATCGACATGCCTTCCATTGCCTACGGGTATGGGCAGGCTCTCAATCCTCACATACTCTTCGGCTACAATGGAATGTTCGATGTAGACCTCTACCGCT
>JBAYNS010000051.1:0-7570 GCA_041678625.1 Candidatus Peribacteraceae bacterium | reverse complement strand
ATGAGGTGTTCCATGATTTCTCTCTGAAAATTCCACACGGACAACGTGTGGGAGTTGTCGGATTCTCCGGCGCGGGGAAATCTACACTCTTTAAATTGCTCCTGCGATTTGCCGACGTTACCAAAGGAGGCATCGTCATTGACGGACAGGACATCCGCTCCATTCGTCAAAATGATCTGCGCAGCGCCATCAGTTACGTTCCACAGGATCCCATTCTCTTTCACCGTACACTCTTTGAGAATATTGCCTACACGCGCACAGATGCGTCGGAGGAAGAAGTGATTCAGGCAACAAAGCGTGCGCATGCGCATGAGTTCATTACAACCATGCCCAAAGGGTACCAGACACTCGTTGGCGAACGCGGCGTAAAACTCTCCGGCGGAGAACGGCAGCGCGTTGCCATTGCCCGAGTTATTCTGAAAAACGCTCCTATTCTGCTGTTGGATGAAGCGACGAGTTCGCTGGACTCTCAGAGTGAACTCTACATTCAGGAGCAACTCCATGAACTCATGCAAGGACGTACAACGCTCGCAATCGCCCACCGTATTTCCACAATCGTGCAAATGGATCGCATCATCGTTCTGGAGCAGGGACGCATTGTGGAAGATGGTTCCCATGCAGAACTCCTGAAACAGAACGGCGTGTATGCACGACTTTGGCAACACCAATCCAACGGCTTCCTGGTGGAAGATGAAATCGAAACATCGAGTATAAAATAACAGAGAAAAATTTGTCCTATTAAACAAAACCGCCAACCAAGTAAATGGGATGACGGTGTTTGTTTTGATCACCGGGAAAAACGAGCAAGCTCACTTCAACCGATGACACATATAGTATAGCAAACATGACATCATTTTTCAATAGCTAAAATATTCCAAAAACATATTTATCATTTACGACAACATTAAACAATCAGTGGATAATTACCCCTTTTCTACATAAACAGTCTGCGTCGGGAAGGCCATCTCTATCCCCTCTTTATTAAAAGCATCAAGAATCGCAAGGTTAATGGCTTGCTGCGTATCCATGTACTCGTTGTAGTCGCTCGTCAGCATAAAGTAGACCACCTCGAAATTCAGGCTGAAGTCGCCGAACTCAAAGAAGTGTGCACGATCGAACTCTGCTTTTTCTTCTTTGGTAATTATCTCTTTAATAAGATCGTCAGCACGCTTCAGTTTATCAGGTGACGTGCTGTACGTGACACCGAGCGTGAAGACGACACGGCGTTTCTTCATCTTTTTAAAGTTCTGCACACGCGCGGTTGTGAGCTCATTGTTGGAAATGACAATTTCCTCCCCCTGAATGGACATCAGACGCGTGGTCTTGATGCCGATGTGCCTCACCGTTCCTTTGTCTTGTCCAATGACAATAAAATCGCCTTCTTCGAACGGCTTATCAATGGCAATGGAGAGCGAGCTGAACATATCCCCAAGCACGTTCTGGAGCGCTAGGGAAATCGCAAGACCGCCGATGCCCAATCCTGCAATGAGCGACGTGACATTGAATCCAAGATTGGAGAGAATGAGCAGCAGTCCGACGGACCAGAGTGCAATTTTGAGGAAAATCGAGAATACCGAGGAAATTTTCTTCTCTTCCGCATCGTTTTTCCCCGCTTTCTGCATACTCCGCATAATGAAGAACTGAATCACGCGTTCGAGCAATTTGATAACTTCCGCGACAATGACCACAAGCAATGCTGCTTTTACACCAGTGAGAACAAGCGGTTCCACAACCAGTGATTGCACCGCAATATATAACGATACAACGATGTAGAACGGGGCACCGATACCTTGTAAAACGCCCAATACAACGTCATCAATTTTCAGTTTGGTCTTCTTGGTGTACGTCTGAAGTGTGCGAAGCATAAATCTCCACGCAACCGCCAGAAGTACATATGCGACGATAAAGGTGATCAGTGCAATACCTAATTCCTGCACCGTATTGCCTCCAATTTGGTATGAGAGAAATTCTTTGTAATCCATAGCGCTTTGAGCTTACCGTGCCCAGCGAAGGAAAAAAAGCATTGTTCGTTGCCAAATGCCATAGATCGCCCGTACAGTTTCTTTATGAAACACGTGCTCCTTTGCGATGAAAACGGTGCGATGCTTGGCAAGACGGACATTCTCCGCGCACATAGCGGAGAAGGAATGCTGCACCGTGCATTCTCTGTATTCGTTTTCCGCGCGAATCGATCCGAACTGCTGCTGCAACGCAGAAGTACCAAGAAACCGCTCTTTGGTGGACTGTGGACAAATACATGCTGTTCCCATCCACAGGAAGAACAGGACATCGTGCAAGCGGGACAGCAGCGTCTGCAGGAGGAATGCGGCTTCACCTGTCCACTCGCATCATATGTTTCCTTTGTCTACCGTGCGCCGGATCCAAAAGGCAACGGTACAGAGTACGAGTACGATACGATTTTGATTGGCGATCTGGCCGACGATGGGCCCGAGCTGGAGCCTGATCCTCAGGAAATTTCCGAACTGTGCTGGAAACCTGTGGAAAATGTTGTTCGCGACCTTGTGCGCGATCCGCGCAAGTACGCTCCATGGTTCCCCATCGCGCTCCACGCTATTCTCCGACGTACCCATGGCAACTGAGACTCCTCTCCACGTGGCAATCATTCCAGACGGCAATCGCCGTTGGGCAAGAGCGCAGAACCTCAATCCATGGAAGGGGCATGAGCAAGCAATTGAAAATTTCCGAAAAATCACTGAATGGTGCCAGAAAGACCCGCGTGTGAATGTGCTCACCGTTTGGTGTTTCTCTACGGAAAACTGGAAGCGTGATAAAAAGGAAATAGACAAGTTGATGACAATGCTGGAACGATATTTGGAAAAAGAATGGAAAGGATTTCTGAAAAATCACACACGATTCTGTCACTCAGGTCGCCGCGATCGCCTTCCGACATCGCTTGTAAATCTCATGGAAAAAGTGGAAAAAGAAACGGAAAAAGAAACGGATTTCACACTCAATCTTGCAGTCGATTATGGCGGAAAAGATGAGTTGCTTAGGGCAATCAAAAAAATGGGAAATGATATCTCTGAAAATGAGCTGAAAAAGCATCTCGATCATCCGGAACTCCCGGATATGGACCTCATCATCCGCACATCAGGAGAACAGCGCACAAGCAACTTTGCGCTCTGGCAGAGCACCTACGCAGAATGGGAGTTCAGCAAAAAACTTTTTCCGGATTTTTCCGTTGATGATCTCGCTCAAGCCGTTAAAAAATTTGCTGAGCGATCTCGCCGTTTCGGAGCGTAATACGTTCCTAGTTGATAGTTGTTCGTTCCTAGTTGTTCGTTCCTAGTTGTTCACTTATATCAAAACTAGGAACTAGGAACGAGCAACGGAAAACAAATGGCTGTAAAGTATACACATGATCCAACATGGTTCCGCTCCAGGCAAAATCATCCTCACCGGTGAGTACGCCGTGGTCTTTGGATGGCCGGGTATCGCTGTGCCTGCTCCATTAACAATTACGGCAATTTTTGAAGAAGATCGAACGCAAGATGGGATCAGAATTGTGTGGGATGAAATCAAAGGAGATGAGCGCTGGACTGCTTATCTACAGGATATTCTCAATGCCATTCAACAGTACAAAGGCAGATTACTGCAGGGAACGCTCACGATTGATAATCAGATCCCACTCGGTAAGGGCATGGGGTCCTCCACGGCGCTCGTTATAGCTGTAAGCCGTTGTCTGCTCGGTAAAGACTGCGAACGTGAAGCACGCGCCATAGAAGATCGTATGAATCCCGGCCACAGTGGAATCGACTTCGCGGTGATTTGGAAGTCATGTCCTCTCTTGTTTAAGAAAGGAGAAGATCCTCAACCCATTGATCTACCTGAAGATCTACTATCAAACGCCGTGCTCATTGATACAGGCAAACCAAATGAATCGACGAGTGAACTCGTCACATGGATTAAGGAGCGCGAGAACGAAGTAAGTGATGCTCTCATGATAATCGGTCAGTGCACAGAACGACTCCGATCCGCAGCAGAGGTTCACGAATCTCTGCTGCAGGAGATCATTCGTGACCATCATCGTGCCCAAGTTTCCCTCGGTGTGGTTCCTCCAGCTATCCAGCAACTCATCGCAGATATCGAAGCAAAAGGAGGCGCCGCAAAAGTGCTCGGCGCCGGCGCACGGACTGGGGGAGGAGGAATAGTGTTGGTACTCCAAAAAGATGTCATCTTAAACCATGGTGCAACTATGACTTTAACAAGTGCGTCACAATATCGTGAAGACCTGAAAAAATCCTCATTCCTTTAGAAGCTGATCCTGACACTTGCTCAGATTTTGTATCTCCTGTCAGAACCAACCAACCTTCTGCATCCCAGTTCTCAGATCGTAAGTTTCCTGCAAGGACCATATCCGTTTCAAGGTTGTCCCCAATCACAACAACACGTGCTGATTTTTTCTCTGCCCCCATGCGCTGAAGAGCTTCTTCAGCCATACCAATATTGGGTTTGCCAAGATCAGTGTACTTACCGCCAGCAGCATCGATAAAGTTCCGTGATTGAATCCCATTTGCAGGACAACGAGTTCCTTGTGCATTGCGATATGTTGAATCTGTATTAGCCATAATCAAAGCAGCACCATGCTCATAAAGCGCATTACACCCCGGAGCTTCTTCATCTTTGTGACTGATTCCATCAGATTTGAACCCCTTCACAACATGTGTTGGAGGATCATCTTTCCACTGCTGACCATCCCAATGATGATTGCATGTCGGCACGTCGAGACGTTTAAAAGCCTCCCAAAGACCGGACTCTCCAATGAGAAAAGGCCGAAAAGTATTTGCAATACGTTCATGAAAATATTGGGCAGCCGCCTCGGCAGATGTCATTGCCTGCTCATTGGAAAAATCACTTACTCCGCATTTTTCTCTCATCCACTGCGTTATGCCATCCGACGTAACACGTGCATTATTTGATAGGATCACGCTATGTACACCACGTCGCGTAAACGCTTGATAGAGCTCAGGAACACCGGGAAGCACAAGCTGTTCCCTCCTGAGCACGCCATCCCTGTCCACAAGGGCAAATAGTTGTTCCATAAGTGTGGGAGTATAGAAAAATACGACTCCAAAAAAAGAGAGAAACCCTCTTTTTTTACCATGCCGTAATCATAGAATTCTAGTATTCTAGAACTCTAATCCTCATTTCCTATGGTTACCGCCCGCTCCACTCCCAACTCCGCCTGGATCAAGTACTGGGGAAATCGCAACGATATCCTCCGTCTGCCTATGGCTGATTCATTTTCGATGACACTGGACGGACCAACTGTGGAGATCGATATCGATCATGCAGACACACTGAGCGTGCAATCGTTTGAGACAGACGGCACGGAACGTGTGCTGAAGGAGAAGGATATCCTCCGCTTTCAGAAGCACCTTGATCTCACCAAGCGCTACTTGAATCACCTTGGAGCCCACGATGCCGTTCCCGCATCGATCGCCGTGACCGTGCGATCGGCGATTCCCCCCGCAGTGGGCCTTGCTTCCTCTTCCGCCGTCTTCAGCTGTCTGGCACGAGCGTACCAAGGACTCGTTGCACCGATCATTGAGCTCACTGACGAGCAGACGAGTGTGATAGCGCGTCTGGGTTCCGGTTCTGCCGCACGGAGTATTTTTGGAGGGTTCTCAGCTCTGATTTCTGGAGAAGGAGATGATATTGATAGTGCAGTCGGCAGGCAGTACGCAGACGAGAATCACTGGCAACTCCATGACATCATTTTGGTGCCTTCGACAGAGGAAAAGAAAGTCGGATCAACCGAGGGGCATGCCACCGCACATACGAGTCCGCACTACGCCGCACGTGTGAAAGCAATTACCACGAGGAGACAGCAGGAATGCATTGATGCATTGCTACAACGGGATTTTGAGAAGCTTCAAGCTATTGTGGAAGAGGACTGCAATGACATGCATACAGTGATGCAGACGAGCAATCCGCCGCTCAATTACCTCACAGAGGCTACACATCATATTACGCGAGAAATCGCGGAATTACGGCGCAGTGAGCATCTTCCTGTCTTCTATACCATGGATGCCGGACCCACCGTACAGCTCGTCTGTACGGAGGAAGCCGTGGAGAGAGTGCGAGAATTTGCGCACTCGCAAAAGGGATGCCAGATTTTTGAGGCAAAAGTTGGAAAAGGCGCGCATCTTATTTAAGTGGTAAGTGGAAAATGGAAAATGCAGCTATAATCCTCATGTTTAGACATTTTTCATTTTTCATTCTTCACTTTTCATTCACTTGGATCTTCGCAACCTACCATCGGATCTAGATTCTTCCGCTCGCTGCAACGCGAGACGGGAAATGATCGAACAAGAACTGGGTGCCGACCTTAGTGCACTTACAATTGATCCGACTAAACTTGGTAGTGCCGAGGAAAAGAATTGCGAGCAAATGTTCGGGCATATTCCTCTTCCCGTGGGACTCGCTGGGCCACTGAAAATCACCTTCAGTAATGGTGAAGAGATGATGGTTCACCTTCCGCTTGCAACAACAGAGGGTGCACTGGTTGCGAGTGTGAACCGCGGATGTAAAGTGCTCACACTCAGTGATGGTGTACGAACGTATTCAGAAAGAATTGGTATCACACGGTCAATTTGCTTCAAAATTCTGGATCCCAAAAATCGGATTCCTCTGCAGAAAGAGATCCGGGAACGCTCCACTCAATGGGTAAAAACCGGTGAAGAGACGAGTGACCACCTCCGGATAACTTCTTTTGACATTGATGAAGCGCACGAGCACATCTTTCTTACACTCTACGCAGACACCGATGAAGCAATGGGCATGAACATGATCACGATTGCTGCACAAAAAATCGCAGACTGGATGACGCACACTATTCAAGGATTACAAACGATCACCATCGCGGGGAATGTCGACTCAGATAAGAAACCGAGTAAACGCACACATGAGAAAGGACGTGGTTTCAGCGTAACCGCAGAAGCACTGTTCCCCTCTTCTGTCATCAAAGATGTGCTCAACTCGACTCCCGAGCAGCTCCTGCAAACAGCACATGCAAAATTAGAAATTGGCTCAAAGATTGCTGGTGCAATTGGAGCAAATCTTCACGCCGCGAATGTGATCGCCGCCCTCTATCTTGCCACCGGACAGGATGCAGCGCATGTGGTAGAAGTGTCTCTTGCGGATACAACTGTAACAATGGACAAAAGAGGTCTGATGATCTCTGTTCGTCTGCCAGCCATACTTGTAGGTGTCCGTGGTGGCGGAACGAGCCTGCCTGCCCAGAAACAGTGCCTGCAGCTTCTTCTGGGTTCAGGAACCAGGAACCAGGAACCAGGAACTGGTTTGCATCCATGCCAACAGTTATCTGAAATTGTCGGCGCTGCCGTGCTAGCTGGCGAAATCTCTCTACTGGCGGCACAGGCAACTCAGACACTTGCAAAAGCTCACAAAAAACTTGCTCGTTAAGTGAAGCTCCGCCAGCTCACGCAGGCGGTTTCTTTTCACTCACTTCGTGCCTCGCAGGGCATAACCCGTCCGTAGCAGGATCGCCTTTCAATTGAGACGCATTCATCCTCCAGCTTACGCT
>JBAYNS010000050.1:0-7574 GCA_041678625.1 Candidatus Peribacteraceae bacterium | reverse complement strand
TGAAAGAAGTTGGGAAAACCGGACATGAAAAGGAGGCTAAGTGGCGCTACCGCAATGGACTCAAAACCGTACAGAGATCAGACCCTCGCGGTCCTGCCTGTGATTCCTCGATGGGAGAAGGGGACGATACGGAGACGCAGTACATGCGCACGCGCTGGTGTGGAGCAGACCATCTGGTAGAGGAAAAACTGCAGGAAGTTCTTACCTTTATTGAAACCAAAGCTCTCGCTCGCATGGATCCCCCTCTCCAACATGGAGAAGTGGTGCTCTTCCCTCCGCTCGGTGAGGTATGGGTACGCGTTGCAAAAGATCCGTATCGTAGCGACGTTGGCTTTAAGCTTTCTCCTCTTCCTGAGCCTATTTTCGATTCTCTCTCCTGTTCAGAGGACGGTAAATCTCCTCCGGCTTGCGTTGATGGTGTCATTCTTGCTGGGATGTATCCGAAAGATGCCCCCATTGAACCTCCTGCAGGGGAAGAGCTCTGCGCTCTGCCATTCGGTTCCAAGGGGTACCTCTGCCGACCAATCAATACGGAGGAATGTACGCTTGCAGAGCAGGCGGAAAATGTAGAGACAGGATCAGGAAGCACAACATCTCCATCGCAGAATGAGGAAGAAGAAGCATCAGACGAAATTGTTCTGACAGGCTGCACGCCAACGAATTACAAATTCCCCATCAGTCAGGTGGAATCCGGCACGGACCCCTGCACTACTGGCGGCTGGCGTTTGGATACACCGACTATTGGTGGAAAAACAGTAAAAGACACACCCGGCTGGGATAAAGAAACCATTACTCATGCGTATGAGTGTGGCAATTGCGCCGTTGATGTCTTCTGTGAAGGAAGCGGACCAAAATTTACCGATGTGTACGGAGATCGTGCCTCTTCATTATTCACAGATGAACAAATGAAAAAAATGGGAGGTAAACTAACCTGTGGTGATGGCATGGCAAGAACATTCCCCAAAACTAAAAAAGGGATTATTCCTGTATGTCTCCCCAGCGAACATAGTGCAAATGCGTATCTCCTTATGCATGAATTAATTCATGCACAGCAAGCTTGCAATCTTCCTCCTTATACAATTTTGTTCAATCCTTCTGGTCTAGAAACAAATAATGATTTAGAAGGATGTTGCTCGAAAGAATGGCCAACATACATGGCGCAATGCAATGCAATCGCTGAGGACGGAAATTTTGAAGGCGCAGGCATTGATTTGGAAATGTGCACCAGCGTCCTTGCAAACTCTAGTTGCAAACATTTGGGCTCCGAAGTAGAAATTGAAGACCCTGAAACACACGAAAAGAAAAAGGTTCTTCACGCCTGTTCGATTATAGAAGATCAGGAAAAATTGAATGAACTCAATGATCTCATTATCAAACTGCAACGGCAAAATAAGGCTAACTTGCCCACCAGCTGCAGCGCAGTTATCGCCCAGGCTGATCTGCGCATCACCTCAATCATTAATTCGTTGCCTCTGGCGTGTTCGCCGGATTGCCAGGTGGAATATCCCAACACTATTGCCAATCAAGCATGTTATCTTGCGCAATGCGTGGAGCAATCACTAGAAACTCAGCGTCTAATTCCGGGGCGCATGACCTATGTTTCTGCCGATGAATCTTTCCCATGGGAATCGTGGGCAGAAGAAGATCCTCTGATTGGTTCTATTCTTCCTATTCCACCTCTCCCCGTTTCGCGTTTGCCAGCCTATCGACCGGCTTTTCTGGCACGCAAACTTGATCTGGCGCTCTGTCAAACAAACGGCTTCCCAATATTGAATCCTCCTCAGGAGTGTAATTTTGATTCCGCACGTCAGCTCTCATTGCGGCCTGCCGATATCGCTTTTGTAGGCCTGGGATTACTTGGACAGACTTCACAACAACGTCAGGGAACATGGAACCTGCAAACAATGGGACCCGGTATCGGCGCACGAATCGGTACTACTTTGTATAGAGAATACTTCCAGCGAGGAGCAAAGGCTTTTAAGGATCTTGTTGATACCGCCAATCATTTGATAGGGAAGATTTCTAGTATCGAGTTCCCCACAGAATCCTGCCCCAGAATTGACAAATGAGATTATCCACTTTTCTATTTGCCGGCATTTGCGCCATAACAACAGAACTTCTGTTTGCCCCCTCTGCACAAGGAGCTGAACAAATTCCTCATTGTAGCGGAGGCAATGATCCGGGGATTGACGCCATTCTAGGAGTAGACAAGGAATTCCTAACAATCTTGGAACCTATTTCTGATCACTTCACCCGCAAGGTGCTCGATCGCGCAGAAGCGGGCATTCAGGCAGCCGAAGGCTATGAGTCAAAACTAGGTGATGACACCGTTGCCAACGCTATCCCGAATGTTTTTGGGTCATTCGGAGAAATTGCCGATACGGAACTGAGAATTGTTCAGCATGAACGCGACCTGAAGGAAGTGACTCCGTGCTTGCATATTGATCTTTTCTTGATTGAAACCATGATGGAGAAAGTGCGATGCAAGTTGCAGGGCGCATACGATGATAAAAAGATGGGTACGATTCTGGAGCTGCAGAACATTCTGCGATTCCTTAATGAGCGGTTTGATGTGCTGCTCTTTAGTGCCAAGAACAACACGCATGAAGATACGGATATGTGGACTCCACAGAGTTTTGATCCAGAACTTATTTGGTGTTGTCGCGGCGGCAAAATTTCCTGTGAACCATTTTGGTTGCGCCCTGGCGGTCCTTCAGCAGGCGAACTCTGCCCATCACAATCTTTCGATTCTATGGAAGAGTGCCTGGAGAACAGTCAATGTGTGGAATGGAAAATGTGCCCGTTCCATTCAGACTATTTGCCGCCGAGCCTAGTGGCCTCTTCTGATGAGAGAAGCGGTTCTTCGGGGAAAAGTAGCTCCTCACAATCCTCGCAAAGCAATGCAAGGGGAGATGTGTATGGTTACGGATGCGATCTGGAAGTGCTAGAGAAAGCATGGAGAGGACTTGAGAAGGTTAATCAGAAATATTCATCGAGCAACCTCTCTCCTCCGCGAGTGTATCTCGCATTCAAAGCAGAATACGAAGCGCTGAAAGAGCTCTTTAGCGAACGTGACGAATTCATTGAAGATTCCATGTCCATCAAAAGTACGGCTGAACACTTGGATGAGTGGATGGGAAGAGAGCCAACGGAAGGATTGGAATTCTTTGGAATGACTACCGAGAAAAATCGGGAGCATCGTGTCCGCGTTGCGTGCAATGCAGAAGATGGAATCAGAGGAGCCCCGCCACCCGCTCTTCCGGAAGATGAAGAAGATCGGGATCCCGAAGAGGATTACTGGCCGCCTATGTGGCCAGAAGGAGCAATCCGCTGGAGCACGCACGACAGCTTTGCTATCGACAAGAATGAATTTAAGCTTCTGCGGGAATATGAAAACCTGCGTGATGTTTGGGCGCGCAACCGGGAACAATGGTACGAACTCCCGGAGGAGTATGGTCTGCTCTATATCTTTCAATCCTATGTTCGTACCTACCTGCTCCGATGGTCTATCTATCAGGAACAACTTATCAGCACTATTATTCCTCAGGGAGTGGACCCTCCCAAACAGGTTGTAGAAGAGTTTCGGCCTATTCGCTTAGCAGTAAGCGAACTGGCAACATATGCCGCATCTCTGGATGGCGACGGAGAGAAGGGTAGCATTCGTAGTTTTGCCCGTGGACTCGCTTATTACTTGCGTCGCTCCTGCTTTAAAAGACCCTGCAATGATCGCCTGGAACGCATCCTGAAGATTGTGCTGAAAGATGAATGCTTCCCCTATACTAATGGTGGCATTTCTGTGGCAAAACCATGGGAGAAGTGCAAGAAGGCCGCAAAGCTGGATGATGCAGAATAAGGGGAAATTTTGCGGACAAAGCGCATAGAGATCACCGAACAAAAACCGCTACAATAGACTTCCTATGAAGCCTGAGGATTTTGTCCATCTCCACTGCCATAGCACCTATTCCCTCCTAGAGGCACTCCCAAGCCCGGAAGAAGTGATTCTCCGCGCCAAAGAGCTTAATCAAACAGCAGTGGGCATGGCAGATAAAGGGCACACCTATGGGCTGGTGGAATTCTACAAAGCTGCAAAGGAACATTCTCTCAAACCCATTCTGGGTCTGGAAACCTACGTTGCCCTGCGTTCACGCCACGATCGGGAAAGCGGTATTGATTCCAAGCGCTTCCCGCTTGTGCTTCTGGCAGAGACGCAGGAGGGATATTTGAATCTGCTTCAGTTAGCCACACACGCCGCATTGGAAGGCATGTACTACAAACCACGTGTGGATAGCGAGCTTTTAAAGAAATACGGAAAGGGCCTCATCGCGCTCACTGGTCCGATCAGTGGCGCCATCCCACAGGCAGCGCTGGTAGAAGATGGTAAGCGCATCCAAAACCTTACGGAAGAATACCGCTCATATTTTGGGGAGGAGAATCTCTACTTTGAGCTCATGCATCTGCCGAATGTTTCTGGACAGGCAGAGGTAAATCAGCAACTGATTCGATGGGGAAAGGAATTGAATGTCCCCGTAGTGGCAACATGCAACAGTCACTACTGCCGTACGCAGGATGCCGAAGCACACGACGTGCTCCTCTGTATTCAGAAAAATACTCGCGTTGATGATCCGAGTAGATTTTCTATGCGCGATTCGGATTTTTCCATGCGCCCATTTGAAGAAATGAAGGAAGTTTTCAGTCATATTCCGGAGGCATTGGAAAACACACAGGTGATTGCAGACCGCTGCAACGTGACACTGGAATTCGGGAAGTACCACATTCCCCGATTCCCGGTCCCAGAGAAGAAGACGGAAGAAGGTGTTCTGAGGGAAATGGCACAGGAAGGATTCAAAAAATATTATCCTGAAGCCACAAAAGAGCAAAAGGAACGATTGGAATACGAATTGAAAATCATCGAACAAGTGGGATTTGCCGGATACTTCCTGATCGTTGCAGACTTTGTGAATGAAGCGAAGAAACGTGGCATCACCGTAGGACCGGGGCGCGGTTCTGCCGCAGGATCTATGATTGCTTACTGTTTAAACATTACCGGACTCGATCCGCTTGAGCACAATCTCTTCTTTGAGCGATTCCTGAATCCCGAACGTATCTCTATGCCGGATTTTGATATCGACTTCGCGGACAACCGTCGCGATGAGGTACTCGGATATGTGCGGGAGAAATACGGGGATGATCATGTTGTGCAAATCTGCACATTCGGAACGTTAGCGGCTCGCGCAGCGGTAAAGGATGTTGGTCGCGCATATGGTGTGCCATTCCTGGAAATGAATACACTCGCAAAGCTCATTCCGGAACGCCCTGGAACAACCCTGCAGGAAGCACTGGAAACCAACGAACTGAAAACAGCATACGAAAGTAATGAGACCTACCGCACCATCATTGATACGGCACTCAAATTGGAAGGGAAGGCTCGTCATGTGTCTGTGCACGCCTGCGGCGTTATCATCACCGAGAAGCCAACTGTGCACTATACGGCACTCCAGCGCGCACCAAAGGATGATCAAATCATCATCACACAGACATCTGCCAAGCCACTGGAAGCATTGGGGCTGCTGAAAATGGACTTTTTGGGACTCATGAACTTGACGGTTATCCAGACAACACTCGCTATTATCGAACGCACTCAGAAGAAAAAAATTGATATTACAAAAATACCCACTGATTCTAAAAAAGCATTTTTACTCCTGCAAAAAGGAGACACCACGGGGGTGTTTCAATTGGAATCAGGCGGAATGCGCCGGTATTTAAAGAAGCTCAAGCCGTCGGTATTCGGTGATATTACAGCCATGGTTGCTCTGTATCGCCCTGGCCCCATGGAATGGATTCCAAGCTTCATCAAACGTAAGCACGGACAGGAGAAGGTGCAATACATTCATAATGATCTTAAGCCTATTTTGGAACCTACCTATGGAATTGGCGTCTATCAGGAACAGATTTTGGAAATAGCAAAAGTTTTCGCTGGATTCAGCTTGGGAGAAGCAGATCTTCTGCGACGCGCAATCGGAAAAAAGATAGAGAAGGAGATGCGCGCTCAGAAAAAGAAATTTATTGCTGGAGCAGAGAAGAATGGATATGACAATACACTCGCGCAGAAGATTTTCGATGATGTTGTCACGCCATTTGCCGGATACGGCTTCAACAAAGCTCATGCGACAGGATATGCCCGAATCGCTTATGAAACTGCATATCTGAAAGCGCACTATCCTGCAGAGTTTATGGCGGCCCTTTTGAGCAGTGATGCCCAGCGCACTGATCGCATCCTGATTGAAATTGAAGAGTGCCGTGCAATGGGTATTCAGGTCTTGCCGCCGGATATCAATGAATCATTGAGGCATTTTACGGTGATATCCGGAGAGGGGCAGCAGCCTGGCATCCGTTTTGGACTGGCTGCCATTAAGGGTGTTGGCGATAGTACGGTGCAGCAAATTATCGCCATTAGGGAAGAGGAGGGGAAATTCACGAGCCTCGAAAATTTTGCCACGCGCATTCCTTCTCGGTTACTCAATAAAAAGCTCTTGGAATCTCTGGCAAAAGCCGGTGCACTCGATTCACTGGGAGAACGTCACGTTCTGGTAGAACACTATGATTCCATTGTTGATTTTGCAAAAGCATGCGGAGATATAAGCAGCACGCAGACGAACCTCTTCGAGAGCATGACAGAAGCTGCCGAAGCAGCATTTATTGAATTCCCGAAGACTCTCCCAGTTTCTCCTCAACGAAAGTTGCAATGGGAAAAAGAGGTTCTGGGGCTTTATGTTTCCAGTCACCCACTGGCAGGCATGAAGAAGTATATCGGCAAAAAAGCGCAGCTCATCGGCAATCTCACGATGAAGGATGTGGGAAAGAAAATTTCTCTGGCAGGAATTGTGGAAAGCGTGAAAAAAATCACCACGAAGAAAGGTGAGACTATGGCCATAGTGATGCTGGAAGACCCGACTGCGAAAATCGAGGTCACTCTCTTTCCTCGCATATATGCAGAGGCGGCAGGATATCTGGAAGAACCGGATACGGTGCTGGTTGTAGGAGGAACGTTGGATTACCGTGCTGGTCAATTACAAATGCGCGCGCATGCTACCAAGAAGGCTTCGCTCTCTACGATGATTACTCACGCAAAGAAGGAGGGGTTTTACGACGAAGAAGAAGCGAAACATGGTTTAACTCTTTCGCGCCCGGTTCTGGAAGAAGAGGGTGAAATTGAAGTGTTGGATGAAGAAGGAAATGTTATTGCCGGTGAAACGGTAGTGGTCAGTGCAGACGATGATACGGAAGACTACTTGGGGCCATTGGGGAAATGGATCGCCGAAGGCATGGAAACACGGGATATATTGGAAGTATTAACATTGAAAAATCCAAAAACCCCTTCCATCTCAACAAAAGAGAACGTGGAAACAGATGCCTCTCCGACAAAAATTTCCGTGCATACCATCGGGCTGCCTGAACGCGCCCCCAAGAAGATGCTTCTGGACCTCAAAAGGGTTTTTCAAACATTTCCCGGCAAAGAGAAGATTCAGCTGAAAATCGGTGAGCAGATCATCCCGCTCCCTCTTACCGTGAGCTTC
>JBAYNS010000049.1:0-7678 GCA_041678625.1 Candidatus Peribacteraceae bacterium | reverse complement strand
CGCCATCAGCGAAAAGAGTTCTTTGAGTACATCGTAGGCATCACGATCTCCCCCCGGCATCATACTCGGTCCATGGAGCGCACCTTCTTCACCACCGCTCACGCCCATCCCCACAAAACGAATCCCCTCCTCTGCACACATCCGTATGCGACGCTCGGTATCCCGGTAATGGCTGTTCCCGGCATCAATCAAAATGTCTCCTTCTGTCAAAAGCGGGGTCAGCTCTGCGATCACCGCATCCACTGCCTCTCCTGCCTTGACCATAAGGAGAATTTGCCGGGGCGGCGTGAGTAATTGAACAAATTCTTTGTACGACTTTGAGCCCTGAAACTGGGCTTCTTTTTGAAATTCTTTCAAGAATTTCTCTGTGGTATCCTGCGTGCGGTTGAAGACGACAATCGATGCGCCGTTCCGGGCAGCATTGCGCGCAAGGTTGACCCCCATGATTCCAAGGCCAATAACTCCGAGTTGTTTCATAGACGAACGAGGAACTAGCAACTAGTGACGAGTTAACTTTTAGAAACCTTCTCCCAATCTTCCATAAATTTCTTGAGCCCCGTATCCGTGAGCGGATGGTGCGGCAGCTTTTTGAAAACATCGTAGGGAATGGTAGAGATGTGCGCTCCGATCTCCGCCGCCTCCACGATATGACGTGGGTGGCGCGTAGAGGCGACTAGGACTTCGGTATCAAAATCGTAGTTATCCCAAATCGTCATGATCTCTGCTATGAGCGCCATACCGTCCTGCCCGGCATCATCCAGGCGTCCGATGAAGGGGCTGATGATACTCGCACCAGCCTTGGCAGCGAGCAATGCTTGATTTGCGGAGAAGACCAGCGTGCAGTTGGTGCGTATCTTCTTTTCCTTGCAGTAGTGCAACGTCTTGAGGCCCTCGACCGTCATAGGAACTTTGACGACAACATGCTTGTGCCACGAATGGTATTCATCCGCTTGTTTCTTCATCCCCTCAAAATCTGTGGCGGTAACCTGTGCACTTACACAAGGAACGAGTGCGCACATCTTGAGCACCGTCTCTTTAAAATCCTTACCCTCCTTTGCAACAAGAGAGGGGTTGGTCGTCACACCATCGAGCACGCCCCAAGCAGCAATTTCTGCGACATGATCAACGTTGGCGGTATCTAGGAAGAGTTTCATAGGTCAAAGAGTGAATAATGAAAAGTGAACAGTGACAGTATAGCGATCATCCGCCAATATGTTCACAACTTTTCACTTTTAACTTTTCACTCTTTTGTACGATAGTGGACACTATGAAATATATTCTCATCCTAGCTTGCATTGTCTTTACTGGTTGCGGATCACTCACCGAACAAATCACGCCTGAGAATGACGAACGAGAAGTTCCCCGTACCATCCATATCTCCGTCCCCTTCTCTCCTCAAGCTCCTTTCGCCAACTGGGACGACCCGTATCAGGAAGCCTGCGAGGAAATGAGCCTGATTATGGTACACCACTTTCTTGCCGGTACTCCCCTCTCACGCGAGGATGCTGATAGGGAACTTCTGGCACTTATTGCCTGGGAAGAAGAACACGGATATCCACAGGATGTGACCATTACACAGCTGGCGGACATTGCAGAGGACTACTACGGATACCGAACAAATAATGTGTTCACAGAAGTACGTGTAGAAACAATGAAAGAGGAACTCGCGGCGGGTAATCCTATCATCGTGCCCGCCGCTGGCAGAGACTTGGGGAACCCCTATTTCTCCGGAGAAGGCCCCTGGTACCACATGCTCGTGATTACCGGATACGATGCAAGGCGCTTTATCACCAACGATCCCGGCACCCGGCGGGGCGAGGGATTTTCGTATAAGTATGCAACGCTCCTGAATGCGATTCACGACTGGACAGGCGTAAAAGAGGACATCCGCACGGGGGTGCAAAAGATGCTCATCATAGAGAATGACAGTGCTCCGCTGCAGCCTTCATCTGCCGGGTAAAACCCGCACACAATCAGAATGAGAGCATAAGCAGACTCAGCAGGACAATTGCTGAGATATTTAGACCAATGAGGGGAAACTTGGAAAAACGGTTCCTAGTTGAACGCATAAGATTTGCTTGAAGACCGAGGCACCCTAATGACCCTCCACTGCAGGGTCAAACATGATCAGTTGCAAAACCTCAATAATATTTTTTAATATTTTTCTTACATTTGTGATTTTATGCACTGCACATGGGCACCATTATTGATGTAGTCGATTGCCCGATTCACGACATGCTCATACTGTCTCTTCTCCTCAGAATCTTGAAGGGGGCTACTCACACATAACAAATCGTAGAGCCTGCCCATATCACCATGGGTAACTTTAAGAAATGCACGTAAATGCGGACTCATCGCAGCACCTTCAGGCACCTCATGCATGGCTGCTAAGATCTCAATGTAAGGTTCAAACCAAACAAATTCTGCAGGCGATTGATACTCTCTCTGTGCAGTCTCGATAATCCTGCGTAGTTGCGTACGTGTTGCATCAGCATGTTCCATCGCCATCCTCTGAAAGGTGTTCCATTCTTCTAGTGCCCTTCTAGGATCATATTCGACTTCCTCTGTCATGGATGCGTAAAGTTACGTCAAAGTCTCTATGGTAACAAGCAAGATGATTGCATTCAATATGACGGTCTATCTTTACCCATTCCCTTGCACCCCGTACACTCCATGCACTATGACACACCGACCAAAGGTCTCCGATCTGAAAGGAGCTCCGCAATCGTGCCAACGCATAGTGCAATCGAGCACGCCTGGCGAACGGGTATGGATCGGACCAGATGATGCAATCGAGTTAAGCAAAGACGATCAGAAAGCATACGAGCTGGCACATACGATTCTGAAACACGTTGTCATTCAGGCGCCACTCAAGCATAAGTCTGGGCATCCGGGCGGACCGCTCTCTGCGTTCACCTGCTGCTACCACGTTATGAAGCGGCGCGATCCCAGCCGGGATCAGCCTCTGCGCATGAGTCCCGGGCACCTTTCGCTTCTGGCCTTCACGTTGCAGTGGCTCTTTGGACGAGAAGGTACCGATGCACGCCTGAAAGATCCTCAAACGATTATCGATACATTTCGCACTCCCGATGGACTCCCCGGCCACATTGAAGCCGGCATCGGGGACATTCCGTTTGGCACCGGCCCATTGGGAAAGGGGGTGAGCAATGCACTCGGTGCAGCATACGGCCTTCAATATCTCCGCAAACAATCCCCAATCCCCATTGTGGATGTACTGCTGGCCGACGGTGATGCACAGGAAGGCCAGGTGATGGAAGCATTTCGCCTGGCATCACACTTGAATGTGGACAACCTTGTCGTTCACGGAGATTTCAATGACATGCAGTTGGATAACATGCCGAGCAACACGATGGCAGCGGACTTCGCTTCCATCGCTGCAGCAACCGGATGGAACGTGATCGAAGTGCAGAATGGCAATGACCCTGCGCAGGTTGTTGCGGCACTAGACAAAGCTGACGCACTACTTGGAAAAGGAAAACCGATCTTCATCTGCTATTACACAACGATGGGATACGGCATCGACTTCATGGAGGAAGGTTCGAACACCGGAAAGAAGAATTTTCACGGCGCTCCCCTCTCGGAAGAGGAAGCAGAGCGTGCAATGAAGCAATTACAGCCACTTGATGAAGCTCTGAAGGCTTACCAAACCTTCCGCAAGAAGGAACAGAGCCGCTATACGGAGAAATCGAGAACAGAGACGGATATTGCGCTTTCCTGGAAAATGGAGAAACTCAATGGATACGAACGTACACCCATGGAAGAGAAGGGCGCGGCTCGCAAAGAGATCGGCGCACTGCACATCAAGAATCTCATGAAGGTGGATGAGCGCATCATTGTTCTGCATGCGGATCTGGCCGGTTCCGGAGGATTTGATAAAGTCGCAAAGGATTTTCCCGATCGTGTGATCAATGTTGGTGTTGCCGAGGCGAACATGCTGATGATGGCGGCGGGTATGCGCCAGGTCGGTCTGCTCCCCGTTACCTATACCTTCGCTGCATTCGGAACGAACGAAGCGCGCGCGAGCGCGCGCCTCATTGACATCAATTGCAGACACACACGGTGCGGCATCATTAATGATTGCACGCACACAGGACTCTCCGTTGGAGAGGACGGCGAGACACATCAGGAACAGAACTATTTCAATATCCCCTTCTATCACACACAGGTATGGATGCCGGCAGACTCCAATCAGGCCGGAGCCATGGTGGAGAAGGCTTTTGAAACCATTGCCGAAGGACATCAGAGTATCTATCTCTTCTCTCCGCGCAGCGGACACGAGCAGCTGCGTACTCCCGATGGAAATCTGCTCTACGGTAAAGAATATCAGTACAATGGGCAGATTGACCGTGTTCGAGGATACGGAGATACCAATGACGATGTAACAATTTTGGCCGTTGGAATCGGAGTACATGATGCCGTTGCAGCTGCCGATGAACTTGCCAGTGCTGAAACTCCTATAAAGGTGCGCGTTCTCAATGTGAGTTGTATCCGTCCGATCGATGCCGCCGCTGTCATCGAAGCGGCACTCGAAACGGGACACCTGATCGTCGTGGAAGATCATAACTCCGATGGCGGCCTCGCCACACAAGTGGCGGACATCATCGCAGACTTTGCACTCCCCTGTTCACTCCGACGTCTTGGACTATCGCACTACTTCCCATCGGCAACTGCCAATGACCTTAAGTTCATGGCGGGACTGGATACCGAAAGCATCGTGGACGCAGTGGAAGATGCAGTGCACACAGAGATTTGTGGCGGTGAAGATGCATTTGTCACATCGATCTTCGAATTACTAACAAACTTACGCACAAGTCGTTTTAAAACTTCAGCACAACCATTTGTAGACAAGTTGCTTAGTCAGAAAGAATACCTACCGGAATTGCGTAAATATTGGGGTGTACGAACGTCCTCACCCGACCAATTGCCATCAAATGATGATCTGATAGAGAGGCTCAGCGATGTCTCGCTGTAGCCCAATTCAAGGCAACCAAAGAAGTTAAAGCAGCCAACGAGGAATCCTTGGTTGCTTTTGGTTGCCTTGGAACCCTCTCCAATGAATCAGTATGCACGCGCGATGGTTTGTAAAAAGAATTGTCATGGTGGGCGTAGTCGAACCATGACACTTCCATTGTCACCCTTCGACTCCGCTCAGGATGACAAGCCTACTATTGTTATTCTTACTGGCCCCAGTGGGAACGGCGATGATGCATTGGTGTGTGCAAAGTGGTTGAAACTTTGGAGTTACGAACCGGTCGCCCTTCTCTCCCGCCCCGTCGACAAACTCAAGCCGGTGACAGTGCACCAATTGAATGTGTGGGAAAAGTTTGGCGGAGTTATCAAAGACGATTTCCCTGAGCAGACCGACCTCGTCATCGATGGGCTGCTGGGCTACTCGCTCAAGGGCAACCCGCGAGGCCGGACGGCCGAGCTCATTGAGTGGACTAATACTCAGAATTGTCCTGTATTAGCATTGGATGTTCCTTCGGGTCTGGATACCACTTCAGGGGAAGCCAAAAACCCCTGTATCAAGGCAAATATCATCATTGTCTTCGGAGTGATGAAACAGGGGCTTTTGGCCCCAAAAGCACAGAAATTCGTAGGAGAGCTCCGTTTAGTGGATATTGGCTTCCCTAAGGCTTTTCCTGCAGAAATTCTTCAGTAAATTGGCCTACCAGCCGAAGATTCCTCATTTGCTCAGATTGGCCTGTCGGTCAAAGATCCCACTTTTGCTCAGGTTGGCCTGCCAGCCGAAGATTCCGCATTTGCGGAACGTAGGCTGGCGGAGGGAGTGGGATTCGAACCCACGAGACCCTTGCGGGCCTAACGGTTTTCAAGACCGTCGCCATCGACCACTCGGCCATCCCTCCAGCCCTAGTATACCTCATTTTGCGCGCTACACCGCATTCACCATGTAGCGCTACAGGGTTCTGCTATTGACAGAGAACGTCCTTGCAGCGTGGATACTTTGAAAAAAACCTGTTTTACGCTATAATAGAAAGATTCATTTGGTACAGAGAACGCAACACCCAAAGAAACAGATAAAACCATGCCGGACACTGCCCCTACCAGAGGCACACTCCTCACCCTCCTCGAGCAAGCGCTCGATGGAGGCATGAACAAAGAAGTTGTTGAACGACTGCAGTGGTTTTTGCACTACAACACGTACGGATCCGTGAGCGCAACGTGCCGGCAGTTCGGCATTGCGCGCACGACCTTCTACCGATGGCTGAAGCGGTTTGATCCCACTGATCTTTCCACGCTTACGGATAAACCGACTGTAAGCCACCCGCTTTGTCACAATGCACACAGTGCTCAATCGCAGAAAGATGATTCATTCCTTTACCATCTAAAAGGAATGCTGCGGACGCTGCTGAAGCGCCCGCGCATCGTGACGCTTCTGCTTCTGCTCTTCCTGAACATTTCGTTCCTTCTTCTGGTCGCTCCTACCCTCGCCGATGCAGCCAGCTCATGGAATCCAACGCTTCTGGTAAATACCGAGGCGTTCCAGGTGATCGATGACGATGATACAGCTTCCGATGTCTACATTCAGTTCGGCGACACTCTGCAGAAGAAACTCACCTACGAACGCACCAGCGAACGCTTCAACTTCAATGATGACGTGAACGTTCAGGGAACCGCCTCTGGAACACATTTGCATGCCGAGGAAATGCTCTCTGGATCTGGCAGTGTAAAAGTTCAGAATCGCATAGATTCCACTACATCCGTTCAGGTGCTGGATGCCGACGGAGGTAATCCTGTTCTGAACATAGATACCACAAATGAGCATGTAGGCATCGGCACTGCAAACCCATCAGAGCAATTGGAGGTATATAATGCCACTGGTTACACGAGAATTCTCGCTCACTCGGATGGAAGTGCTGCATGGATTACAGCGGATAGCGCAAACAATCAGTATGCTGGAATCAACCTTAAAGAAGCAGGTACTCAAAAATGGAACATTATCAATGCAGGCAATGATAATGATAAATTAATCATATCTGCAGGGGGTACTGAAAATCAAAAAGTAATCCTTCAACCGACTGGTGAACTGGGTATCGATACCGCTACACCCGGTTCACAGCTTTCCGTCTCAGGATCAGTGATCATCGGGGAAGCGCTTGGATCTTCCGCTGCGGATGATGGCTTGTCACTCGAAATTCTCGGCACTGCCTCTGGTCGCATTCTCCATGGGCAAGACCGACTAACGTCCTCTGGCACTCTCTCTATAGAAGGAGCAGCAATGTTCGGATCAACGGTTGAACTGAATAGTGTTACCTACACGTTCCCCTACTCCGATGGAACAGCGTCAGGAAAGGTACTGAAGACCGATGGGAACGGTCAACTTTCATGGGCAACGGATAGTAATGATGGTGGCATAACACAGGGAACAGCCGACGACCGCTACGTCCGCGTAGCGGGAGATACGATGACGGGGGCACTCCTCATTACACAGGGTGGCGAGGACAGCTGGACAGCGGAGACGACATTGGAGGTGAAGGGAACGATGTCCGGACAAAGACTGAACATTTCCACGACAGAAGCGGTGAGCACGGGGGCGCTCTTCCTCAATAATGATGGGGTAGGCACCGGCATGCTCCTGGATTCTGAATCCTCGCAGCATGCAGGACTGGCGATTGATATGCCGGAGGTGTTGTAT
>JBAYNS010000048.1:0-7806 GCA_041678625.1 Candidatus Peribacteraceae bacterium | reverse complement strand
GTGCAACATACCGCGGACACATGTGCGGTTCTATGGGAACGATCAACGCCTTCAGTTTTTACGGAAATAAAATTATTACCACAGGTGAAGGCGGAATCGTGTGCACTTCCGATGATCGACTTGCCGAGTCTGCACGAGCACTCAAAGATCTTTCTCATTCTCCAAAACAACGGTTTCTGCATGAACGCATCGGCTACAACTACAGAATGACAAATATGCAGGCTGCATTGGGATTAGGACAACTGGAGCATCTGGCAGAATTTCTGAACACCAAGAAGCATATGGCAGATCTGTATAACCAGAGACTGAAGAAGGTGCCCGGATTGCGCCTGCCAATCACCAAAGAATATGCGCACAACGTGTACTGGATGTACGCGGTGCTGGTGGAAGATGCTTTCGGCATGAGCCGCGATGCGTTGCACGAGAAATTGAGGGAAAAAGGAATCGACACGCGTGATTTCTTTTTGCCATGTCATAGTCAACCGGCCGTATTCCAAAAACATCCGACACAAGAGCAGTTCCCTATGACTGAAAATATTGCCAAACGCGGATTGTACCTGCCATCCGGCCTGGCTATTACCGATGTGCAAATTAATCAGGTATGCGATGCTCTTGCTGATATCGCATCCCATACTTCCGCATAATTATGTCTCGATCAACGGTCTCCATCATTCTGCCCACCTATAACGAAAATGGGAATATTGCTCCGCTTATTCAAGCGATTGATAAAGCAATACATGAAACCCATGAGATTCTTGTAATAGACGATAATTCCCCCGATGGAACATGGCGTACCGTGGAAGAACTTGCGCAAACAAACCCCCGTGTCCGGTTGGAACGCCGCATGACTGATAGAGGGCTCACCAAGAGTTTGCGTCGTGGCATTGAGCTTGCCCAGGGATCGATCATCGTATGGATGGATTGTGATTTTTCCATGCCTACAGAAGTTATCCCGGAATTGTTACAGAGAATTTCTGATGGGTACGACATCGCAGTGGGATCGCGCTTTGTGGCTGGTGGCAAACAAAAAACCGCCAGTGCTTCAAATGAATCAACAATGGCTGTGATACTGAGCAGTGTAGGATGCACCATAATGCGCTTACTGCTCTTCCCGTCTTTCCGTGATTACACCAGCGGATTCATTGCGGTGCGGAGAGAGGTACTGGAACGCATCACTCTGCATGGGGATTACGGGGAGTATTTTATTGACCTGATCGTTCGCGCAAAGCTTTTGGGATATCGCATCACGGAAGTGCCATATGTATGCGCAGAACGCCGTAGTGGGGAATCAAAAACCGCACCGACCGTACGGATACTTCTAAAGCGGTGCATGCAATACGGTATGCAGATTGTGCGAATGGAATGGCTCCGTGCGAAAAAGCTCATGGGGATAACACATCTGTCTTAGGCTGCGCCTGAAAGCAGCAAAGCCTGCTTGATCTTTCTGTGCCAAACACTTAGCGTGCAGTCGCTCTATGGATCTCCCTCAGTTTGCCCTCCACGCCGCGCTTGAAGAACGCCACTGGTGGTTCCGGGGGCGCCGCACAATACTACGCAGGCTTCTGCATGCATTGATTGAGCCAGATGGAAAACATCTGATTGTTGATGTGGGTTGCGGCACGGGCGGGAATACCGCCGCGCTCGCAACTGAGTACCGCATGATCGGTATTGATCCGATGCCAGAAGCAATTAAGAGTGCGAAGCAACACTTTCCGAAGACGGAGTTCCGCACCGGATACGCACCGCAGGATGTACCGGAAATTGCAGATGCAGATGGCGTGCTCATTATGGATGTGCTCGAACACATTGAAGATGATTTTCGATTTGTATCGGAAATTCTTGCCGCCATGAAACCGGGGGCATACCTCTTCATTATGGCAACCGGGGACCCGGCCTTGTGGGGAATACACGACCGCGGCTTCGATCACTACCGTCGCTACACGCTCCGGCGCCTGCAACTTCTGTGGGAAGGCCTCCCCGTAAAGGAACTCCTGACCTCGTACTGCAACGCCCGACTTTATCCTTCGGTGAAAATAGCACGATGGATGAGCCGGATATCCCGCAAATCGCTGGGTGGTGCGCAAACGGATCTTTCTCTGCCTCCTAAACCCATTAACACGCTTTTCTACACAATATTCGCTGGCGAAAGCCGCCGACTCGAACGGGTCCTCAAGAAGAGAGCAAAGCCATATCGTAGAGGCGTCAGCGTCTTTGCCGTGTTGGAAAGGAAGGATGGCACACTCATTCCACGGAATTTTCCCGAGAATTTGGAACGGGATTCAACCCCGTGGCGGAAATGACGATGTAAACTACAGAATACTCGAATGCTCTTCACTACTTCCTGGGACGACGGCTATACACTGGATGTGCGAATTGCGCATCTCCTTGAGCAACACGGATTAAAGGGAACTTTTTACGTATGCCCTAAGGAGCAACATGACAAAACGATGTTGTCCGAAGGGGAGATCCGTACACTCAGCAAAACACAGGAAGTTGGAGCACATTCACTCACACACCAAAAGCTGTCTCTGCTTTCGGCAGAAGAAGCTCTGCGGGAAATCCGCGGGAGTAAAGAATGGGTAGAACAGGTAACAGGAAAATCGTGCAATATGTTTTGCTATCCCAAGGGACAATGGAACAAATCTGTAAAATCCTTGGTGCAAGAAGCAGGATTTCATGGCGCGCGGACAACGCAGCTCTGGCAGTTTGTTTGTCAGGACCCCTTTGCTGCGCCCGTGAGTTTGCAAGTAGTGCCATTCCCCTTCCGGAAGAGCTATCGCCCCATCTGGAAAATTCTGGACCCCTTGGGACCATTGCGCGCTTCCTGGAAAGTACTGAATACCAATACGATACCGCTCTCTGCACGCAGTAGTTGGCTTGGAATGGCAACAGCACTTTTCGATCGGGCACTGGCTGATCAAAGGTCATTATTCCATCTCTACGGTCATGCTCATGAGATTGAACGTTTTGGAATGTGGGATGATCTTTCTCGGTTCTGTGCACATGTTCAAAAATCTACGGTGCAATGTGTAACAAACAGCGAGTTGATTCAAAAAATCACTTCGCCTGCTTAACCGGCAACTCCGCACTGTAAAACTGACGAAGGGTATCGCGTTTTTCCTGCAACCACGCTACGAGTGCGGCAATGCCTTCGGTAACATCGGTTGTCGGTTGCCAATCCAGATCTTGCTTCGCGGCGGTGTTATCACTGATAAAGATAGGTTGGTCCCCTGGTCGTACTTCACCGAACGTGTAAGGAAGCTCCAACCCATGATCACGCTTCAGAAGTTCCATGAATTCCAGCAACGAAAGTGTATTGTGATGCCCGCCACCAAGGTTATAGACCTTGCCGGAGGCGACATCCTGTCGTTCGATTGCTCGCTCATAACATGCAACAAGATCATCAACGTACAGGAGATCGCGCACCTGTTTTCCGTTGCCATAAATCTGTACAGGGCGCTTGAAGAGCCCAGCAATCAGGAACCATGCTACCCATCCCTGATCTTCTACGCCCAACTGATGCGGACCGTAAATGCAGGACTGACGGAAAACAATGGTGCGCAGATCGTAGATACGCGCGTAATCGCGTACATACTGATCCGCTGCACCTTTGCTGCACCCATAGGGGGAATGAAAATCGAGTTGCTGCGTTTCGGGAACTCCCTTCAGGCCATCTGCAAAAGCATAGCGCTGTGCCTCTTCTTTTACCGGCACATCTTCCAAAGCACCATAGACTTTATTGGTAGAAGTATAGAGAACTAGTGGTTTGGAACCGCTGGTGCGCACAGCTTCCAGAACATTGAATGTTCCCAACGCATTGCATTCAAAATCTTCCCGCGGATTGGCAACGGACGTGGTCACTGCAACCTGAGCAGCCAGATGCAGAATAACATCGTGCTCGCCGGCCAGCTTTCTTAAGAGCTCGTAATCGTACCGTACATCGCCGCGCACCACGGTAAACTTGCCGGGAATATCTGCCTCCAGGGAAGCGAGGTTGTAATCGGTGCCTTTACGCGAAAAATTATCAAAGAGTGTGATATTCCACCCGCGGGCAGCAAAATGCCTCGCAGCGTTCACACCAATGAATCCCGCACCGCCCGTAATGAGCATCTTACGCATGAATCTCAGCGTAGAGCTTCCCGTATGCTCCGGCAACTGAAACCCAGTCATTTTGATGTGCATATTGGCGACCGGTATTGCCCAATTTTTCGCGTAATTCCGGACTGGAGCAGAGTGTGAGAATTCGATCGGCTACACCATCAATGTCCCCATCCGAAGCGATGAGACCGGTTTCACCATCGAGTACGGCGTCCCGAATGCCGCCTGCATCTGTTGCCACAATCGGCTTGCCGCAGGCGCTCGCCTCCAGATAGACGATACCAAATCCCTCGAACTTCAGATCGACGACTTTGGGAGTATGCACATAGATGTCCGATGCCTGAAAAGATCGCACCAAGTCATCTCCCGTCTGCCGGCCAACAAATTCGACAAAATTTGTAAGACCAAGTTGTGCAGTGAGCGCCTCTAGATTCGACCGTGCATTGCCATCACCAACAATACGATAACGGACGTCCTGCCTTTCTTTTACAACACGCTCCAACGCCCGTAGTACGATATCATGCCCTTTCCGACCCCACAGACCACCAACGGTTAAAAGAACGATTTTGCCATCGTACTTTCGACGGAGTGCCTCTACTTCAACATTTTTCTGAAACCTCTCAAAGTGCACGCCGTTGTGAATAACCTGAATGGGATATTCTTTCTTGGCATACTTCTGGATCATTTTTTTGGTGTATTCACTGGGAACGGTGATTTTTCGGGCACGACCATAGCACCATTTGAGCACCTGCCTTTCGGGGAAGTACGTGAGTGGCCGCACACCGTGTGTACCCTGTGCTCCCATAAGGAAAGGCTTATGAAACTTCCTGGCGCTCCGTGCAGCAATCAAGCAATACGGAAATGCAAAGAGGGAATGCACGATGTCGAATTCTGCAACATCGATCGTGCGCCAGTACCCCAATGCTTTCGGTTGATACAAACGAAAGATGTACTCCGGCAAAATGCAACGCACAGGAAATGGAAGTTGAAGACGATCAACAACCGATTGTTGTGATCGCGGGAGGAAGAGTGTGACGTCAAGCCCCTGCGCCGCATGGTGCATAGAGAGTTCGTACGTGATGTTGCCGTACCCGTCCCGGGCATCAATAGTTGGCGAGAAGAGGGCAATGCGCATTGTGGGAAGAATAATCGTGAAAAGAGATTGGAGCCAGTTTTCTGTAGTTAAACACGGTGCTTTCTTGCTCTTTCTGCACCGATGCGCCAGATTATGAAACTATGCCAAGCATCATCGCCACCATTTTGGTTCGCATGGGATCCGAACGGCTACCGGGTAAACACATGCGTATTGCCAGCGGAAAGCCTCTGCTTGGACACATGCTCGAACGCGTGCAACGCGCAGAAAAACTTGGTGGTATTATTGTAGCCACACCAGAAAGTACGGAGAACGATGTGATAGAAGAATTGTGTCAGTCGTACAAAATCCCCTGTTTCCGCGGATCAGAGGATGATGTGCTGGGACGAATGCTCGGAGCGCTAGAGGATCAGAATGCAGATATCGGCGTACAGATATACGGCGATGGTTATCTGATTGACCCCGCAATTATTGATCACTGTATTGAAACATATCTCAAAGAACAATCGTACGATTTGGTAGGCAACGATTTAAAACACACGTTCCCATCGGGACAATTTGTTGAAGCTTTTTCTGTGAGTGCCCTAAGGAATTCGGCAAATCGCACGCAGGATCCCGCTGTCCGGGAACACGGAACACTTTTTGTCCGACAACATCCCGATCTCTACGCACTTAACAATATCGAAGCACAAGACCCACTCCGGCGTCCTGATATTCACTTGGACGTTGATACGCAGGAAGACGCAGAAGTGATTGAATCAATTCTCAATCACTTTGCACCACGTAATGATTTCACGTTGGCTGAAATCATCGCATTTCTGGATGCTAACCCTAAAATTGCACAGCACAATCAACACGTACAGAAACGCTGGAAGCAGTACCAATCAAGCTGATATGCTTCATAAAATTAGACTTTCCATTCATAACAATCCCCCTATTATACCACCATGGTTATCCAAGATTTCACTACACGAACCATCCCGCTCAATGAATTACCCGCATGGTCTGATTGGCCACTACGTCTTTTGGCACTTTCGGAATGGCAGATTCCCCTGCGTAATACAGACAAAGTGGATAGTGAATACGATAAAGACGAATACCGAAGGTGTCTTACTTTTGCTCAGGAAAATGCTTCGCATGTTGCTGCCGATGTAATAAAAGCATTCGAATTGCGATTGGAAAACCTCAAAAGTATTTGCGTTTCCCATAAGGGGGCACTTTATGAGATGCCAGCAGATCAGATTATTCCTGCAAATAATCAGCTTCTCGTTGAAGCTTTGGAACCATTAATGGCAGATGTAGATACTGTCGTAGAGATTGGATGCGGGTATGGTTTTAATTTATGGCAACTCCATAAATACTTCCCCGATAAAACATATAGAGGTGGAGAGTACTCACAGAACGCTGTTGAACTCGCAAGTGTCTTGTACAAAGACATTCCACAACTCACCATTGAACATTGCAACTTTTACGATGACACATATGCCGTGCTTGAAAAATGCCAGCCAAATTCACGAGTGCTCTTGTTTACCCGCCATGCAATTGAGCAAATTCCAACGGCAACCAAGGTACTGCAAGCACTGACGCAGTATTTCGATCGGCTGGTAACTGTTGCCCACCTGGAAATCATTTACGAGAACAACGATGACTCGCTGCTGGGCCTTATGCGACAACGGTACGCTCAAATTAACGATTACAACCGTGATCTTCTTGGTTTGCTACAAGCACGTGATGATATTGAAATCTTTCGTAATGACCCCGATGAATTCGGCCACAATCCCCTCAATCCCACATCAGTCTTGATGTGGAGGCCTCGTTAAAAGAGGAAAAATCATTTTCTCTACCAAAGATATGGTAGGATTCAGTGTCTATGAAAAACCTGCATTCCTCCTCCATACTCGTCACTGGCGGCACCGGCTCTTTCGGAAAGAAGTTTGTTGAAATCATTGTACAGGAGTACAAGCCGAAAAAACTTATCGTCTTCAGCCGTGATGAGCTCAAACAGCATGAAATGCGCAACGAAGGTTTTGATGCCCCCTGTATGCGCTACTTCATCGGCGACGTTCGTGATCGTGATCGTCTGCACCGTGCTATGGCCGGCGTGGATTTTGTGGTACATGCAGCGGCACTGAAGCATGTTCCTGCTTGTGAATACAACCCACTGGAAGCAGTGCAAACGAATATCGGTGGTACACGGAACGTGATTGAGGCAGCCATTGATGCCGGAGTAAAGAAAGTACTCGCACTCAGTACGGACAAGGCAGTGAATCCTATAAATCTGTATGGAGCAACAAAACTTGTGGCAGAAAAAGTATTCACGCAGGGAAATTCGTATAGTGGAACGGGAGGGCCGTTGTTCTCCTGTGTTCGATACGGAAATGTCGTGGGGAGTAGAGGTAGTGTCATCCCTCTCTTTCAAAAACAACGCGCAACCGGAACGATCACTCTGACGGACGACCGTATGACACGGTTCTGGATCACGCCAGAACAAGGAGTGCGTTTTATTATACGGTGCATGGATGAAATGCGCGGTGGCGAAGTGTTTGTTCCCAAAATTCCCAGCATGAAAATGACGGATCTGGCACAGGCCATTGCTCCGGAATGCGAAAGAAAAG
>JBAYNS010000047.1:0-7837 GCA_041678625.1 Candidatus Peribacteraceae bacterium | reverse complement strand
CCGCGAACAATGTGGTAGCGCACGCCCGGAAGGTCTTTTACACGACCGCCGCGCACCAGCACCACGGAGTGTTCCTGCAAATTGTGCCCCTCTCCCATAATGTACGCCTTTACCTCGTGACCGTTGGTTAAACGAACGCGGGCAATCTTGCGCAGAGCGGAGTTCGGCTTTTTGGGCGTCATGGTGGTCACCTTTACACAGACTCCGCGCTTAAATGGCGTACCCTTCCTGAGCGGCACTGCACGCATTTTGAGTGCATTCCACGTGTATTGCAGCGCAGGTGCCTTGGACTTTTGCACCTTCTTCCTGCGCGGCTTGCGGATGAGTTGATTAACGGTAGGCATAATTCCTGTAAAGGATGATGAGGAATGCGATTACGCCCCGAACGAAGCTGAGGGGCGGATGAGTTGATTAACGGTAGGCATAGAACAGAACGGAGTTCACAGAGAAACGGATAAGCTGGTTCATAGGTGCATATCAAGCACACCTCTCTGGATAGACCAGAGCGCAGGGCATACTAAAGGCAACTGTGCGCACAAGTAAAGGATTTTTCAGGAAAACCCATGATCATCCTCTGGTTTCATTATCACTGTTTTTACCAGTTACACCGTAACAAATAGGTTTACCTATTCTTCTCTGGAGGAATAACTGGTGGCGCTGGTAGTGGCTTTTTGGTTTCGGCAGGCTCCCCATTGTCGTAAGCAGGATCAAAGAATAATACCTGCAAGCCGCTATTACCAAAATCATTGGACACATAACGCACTCGCAGGCTCTGATCAAACCATGGAGTCACGCCATTTCCGTTGAACTCTGGAGCCTGCTTGTTTATACCCACATCTTGCTTTCCTGTACTCAGGAGTTCTCCATGTGCAACATTCACTTTCTGTATGGCTGCGTCCAATGAGTCCATATTTGCGTTACCATCTTCTGCATTATCCTGTTCATATATAATTTTCTTTAATGCTTCCAGAGCTTGCTGTAATTCCTGCTCCTTCTCTGTGGAATCCTCAAGTGATCCTTCCCTTACTCCTTCATTATTAGGCTTTTTCGGCGTTTCAGAATTCCACCAACCATTAACAGCTTCTACCCCCTTTTTTACACCATTTGTAACACCATCTTTTCCTTGTTTCCACAAACCCGGCACCCTATCTACTGTGCTCTTCCTCACTCTTTTTAAAGCAGCTTTCCAGCCTGTTTCATCGGTCTTTACTGGTTCCACACTCTTTGACTGATTATCAGCCTTTTCCGGTGCAGAGAAAAACGACTGTATGCGTTTTACCATGGCATCTGCACCATTTTTGATACCGTCTATCCCCTGTTTCCACAAACCCGGCACCTTATCTACTGTATGTTTTTTAGTTCCTTTGAGAACTGGTAAAACATCATTGGCCCAAGCCCCTTTGAGCTTTGGCAACCAATCTGATGCTTCAGGCTTTTTCGGGGTAGGTGCTTCTACCAGCTCTAAGACCCTTTCTACTGGGTTGTACTTTACGCGGAGCGTGGTATCAAACCACGGAGCTAATCCGTCTCCGTTAAACTGCGGGGCTTCTGTATCCACACCGCGTAGTTCAATGGAAGATGTAATACCATGTGCCTCATTGACTGCATCTATTGCTTTCTGCAATGACTCCTTCGTTGCGTTCGCATCCGTCTCATCATCTTGTTCCTGCATAATTTTCTCTAATGCTTCCACAGCACGATTCAGTGCTGCCAAAGCTGGCTGCAATTCTGGAGACTCCTCTTCCGGAACGCCCTCAGCTTGTTCTGGAGCAATAGGTTTCACTTCAACCTGCAGCTGTGAATCAGTAGCACGTCGTACCGCTTCTACCTTATAGGAACGGGGTAATACGGACTCCACTTCTGCCAACGCACCACGTGTCCGTGCTTCAATATCTTCCTTGTTCTTCCACCACGTCACCGCACGAATGGCTTCATTGAGCTCTTTTGCAGCATTCTGCACTTCAGCTATTTTTTTATTTTCGTTCACTGCATCAATAAATTTCTGTCTCTTCTCTTCAAACTTCTTTTCCCATTCACGGTTTTCCGCTGCCTCTTTTGCCTTAGGCGCTGACTCCGCAAAACTAACACGGAACTGGTAATCTGTACGATCAAAAGACAAACTGACCTCTCCTGTAAGATATTTGTTCATTTCCTCGGCAAAATTTGCAGGATGCAGTTCGTAATAATCATGCACTCGATAGGCGTCATACGCTGCATTGAGCGCTGCTACCTTCCCTTCTAACCATGTTTTTGGAGTCTCGGCTTTTTTGGCTCTTACTTCTGTGCGAATCTCATTGGCTAATTTGTGCACTGCATTCCAAAGCTTTTGTTTTTCTGCTTTCTCCACTGCTGTTTCCGGTTTTTCTGTGGGTGCTGCAGGACCGGCTGCCGGCGCTTTCGCGGGAGTTGTAGGAGCTGCTGGAGTTGTTGCTGGAGCGGCAGCGGGAGCTGCGGCAGGACTCTTTGTTGGAGCTGCTGCCGGAGCAACTGGCACTTTTGCATCAACTTTCTCCAGTTTGAACCCATCTGCATCAACGGTAACGCGGAATGTTTTCCTTTTCCCTTTCTTCAATGAAGCATACGGCGCTACTAAGGCATTGATATCTGCCTTTGAGTCCGCTTTGAGATACTCATCGAGGAGAGAATTCAAACCATTCAAATGTTGTTTGACTGCTCTTGGTCCACCCTGCTTGAACATCTCTGGCACTTTTGCTAATTCCTGTTTCATCTTCCACAGCAGTCCCTCTGGGGACTTTTCTGCTGCTTCTTTGGCTTGTTCGTATCTATTGAGCATAGATTGAAGCGCTTCAACCTTCTTGTTAAAAAGGTTGTTTACATCATCGCCTTCTACCGCCAGTGCCCCTCCCTTTTGAGCCATTTGTTCTAGCAACATTTTTGTATCTTCAATGCGTTGAACGCTATCTGCATCCAGTAAGAAAGTTATATTTTTTTGTATTGTTGCTTTTTTCAAAAACTTCCTCAGTAAATCTGTATGCGCCTCGGCTTCAGGAATAAGACCCATAGCTTCGTTTACCGTTACTAACTTTTTCTCGGCACTTGCTTGCTCTTCTCTGCGAGTACTTTCTTCCGTCGCTTTGAGCTCCTCTTCATGGCGCCGTCCTTTCACGGCTCTGCCAATCAGGTCCGTGGCACTCTGTTGGTTCAATCCCAATGACTCAGGGCTTGCATCATAATTCAGTTCCGTAAGTTCGTACTCCTTTTGTCTGGTGCAGGAATACACCCGAACATGCCTCTCTAAGCCTTCCTGCACCTGTACGGTGTACACATGCTTTTTCGTTTTTGCATCATAACTCTTCTCCACACGGACCCCCGACCCTTCTATCGCTATCGTGCTGGGGTCTCGAAACTCAAAAGGCATCTGCTGCCATTTTCCGGTGTTTTTGGATACCCATCTGCAGTTTTCATATACTTGTTCACTCACCGGATAGACAACATTGAACACCACATGCTCCGTTGGTGAAACATGTAATGTATAAGTGTTGTCTTTGACCCGCACAGCTTCGTACGGATTTTTTATCTTATCAAATTCTTCCCGTGTTGCCGTATCTACCTTTTGGATCTCAGCGTAAGCCTGCTCATAAACTTCGGTCATCTGCTCATGAAGCCTTTGAGCATCTAGGCTGACATCCAGTCCTTGGAGTTGCTGCAAAATCGGTTGCACCTTTTCACTCTGTGACTGTGCAAATGCATCCCCTGCACCTTCGTGCTCTTGATCGATACTCTCCGCAAATGCAATGGCACGATCAATATCTTCCTGAATCTTCTCCTTAAATTTCACAAGAGCCATCACAGCATCTGTCTGCTTTTCCGCTGCTTCCGGAGCACTTTGAGGTGCTTCCGGCACAGAAGATGCTGCTGCAAAGTGGAGCAGACGGCGTTCCTGTGAAGAGTGTTTGTGTGTGTCCATATGAATAAAAGGAATGTTATGCATTCATCGCGGCTTCTATCTGCGCCACATCTTCTCCACGTGCCTGCTCCTCTGCGGCGGATTGCTCTTTGTGCAGATCTTTTTCTATATCCTTAAGATCCCGCACTGCCTGATTGAGCATTTCTGCTCCTTCTTCCTCCAGCGGCTTTAGCTGCCCGTGGAGTTCCCGAAGTTTTGCCAAAAGCGCATCCCGGCCTTCATCCGTGAGTGTTTCACTCACTTGTGTGGCATACGTGAGGATTGCCTGAGGAAAACTGACCAGGCTTGTAAGCTCTTTTTGAAAGGATGAGAGATCCATAAGAATGTGTGTGTATTTCCTCTTTATTATAGCAGAAAAGGGCTCTGGAGACAGTGAACGTAAAATGAAGGCTCCGGGGGCTTAAATAGCGTATTCTTGGGCTTTTCTACTTAGAATTCCCTGGCTGTAGACGCTATATCAGGCCTTTGAATCTCCTGCGCGATCTGCTCCAGCATATCATTCTTCGAGACACCCATTCTCTTCAGATACGTATTCAACAGCGTGTAATAACCGCCAAGATACTCTTTAAAATGTGCTGCAAGATCTTTGAAGAAGTCCGGCTCGGCAGCTGTGATTGTTGCAACACTACCGCCCGGCAGCTGCGCATCAATGATTGCTTTTCTCAGCGGCTCCGTGTCGTATTTTGCCATTGCCTCTTCAAAGGGTTTTACTTTCTGGTACTTCTCATACAGCGAATTTGTTGTTGTAGAACGATAGGTTTCCTTATCTGCAAGGTCTCTATTATTCTGGAAGAGAGACAGATTGCTTTTCTCGTATTCATCAGTATAACGACTGAATTTATCCGCAAATTCACGATTGAGGGATAAATCTCTTGCCATAACCTCGATTTGCTGCTTTCTGACCGGATCAACACCTTCGTGTTCACCTGCTGTTTCCCGTTCCCGGGAACCAGATATATCCCTTGGGCGTTTGCTCACTACCTGCGCAAAGTACACTTGGCGCGCCTCTTCCGGCATTCCATGCAATGCCGCTTCATCCATTGCTGCACCGTACTCAGCCTGTGTAGCAAACGGATGCCTCTGCCTATACCCTTCGCCAAATGTGCCCGTGAGCGCATTTCTGCGCTTAGTTACTTCGCGAATAATAAAAGAGGCTTCCGGATCGGGATCAGCACCAATATTGCCGCGCCACTCCTTGAGCTGCTCCTTGGTATACCGCGGTGTGCGGCCTCCTTCGTACTGGTAACTGGGCAGACGCACCAGCTGACCGTCGCGGTAAATTCCCGGTGCTCCCCGCCCACTCGTCATTACGCCGGATTTCAGATACCACGATGCATCTTCCCTCATCATCTCCCCATCTTCTCCGCTTGCCTTTTCCATCACTTTATCCCGATAGAGTCCCCACGCTTTCTGGTACACATCGTAGTAATTGGCAGTTCCTTTAATGAATTCCGGGGTGTTAAGAATCTCATCTGTAATCTGATTAAGCATCGTATCAAGATCATCTACAATCTCCTCCAAATTATATTCCGGATATTCCGGTTCATACGCTGTTTCGCCGCTTGCCGGGGTTTTCTTTTTCGCCTCAATCCCCTGCAGGTATTTAAAGTGATCCGTAAAGAGCTTTTTGATGTGATCTTTTAATTGCGCTTCGTTCATGGTTTTGGCTTCATCCGCTTCTATGTTCGGATCCATATCGAGCCTAATCTCCGTTGCCTTTTCCTCTTCAGGAGGTTCTGCTGCTGCAGGTGCCTCAGGTGCGAATCTCAACAGTCTACGCTCGGCAAAGGATTCCCGGTGAGGATGGTACGCCCGGGTCATGTTGCGGAAGGAAGAGAATCAATCTGCGATTCCAGAGATTCCATGTGCGTCTGATCTTTCTGCTGAATTTCCTGCGTTACTCCCTGCGCAAACTTTCCTGCTCCCTGCGTGCACATGGCAACGTACTCCGGCCACAGTGCCCAGAACTTCAGGTAATCCTGCTGAATTTCCTCGAGCTCTTCCTTGCGCTTATCCGGCGAGAGCATGGCAAGCGTCCGCGCTGTCACCTTTTGATATTTGGAGGTAAGCCCGGGATTGATCTGCATCATCAGACCATCAAAAAGCTGCTGTTGCACAGCCTCCTTCGACATCTTTTGCAGAGGATCATCAGGCATAGATATGTGTATTTACACCATAATTATACCAAAAAAACGCCTATAAACCAAGGGCACTTTTTGCGTGCTCCTCAACCAAAAAGCAGGCGCCAGCGGGGCGCCTGCTTTGCTCTATTGTTTTCTTTTACTCTTCTTCTCCTTCTGTTTTACCTTGCTCTTCGTAAAACCGCTTGCGGTAGACTTCTCCTGTGGGAATCAGGCGCCCGATAATCACGTTCTCTTTGAGCCCCTGCAGGGAATCCACCTTCTTGGTAGTGGCGGCTTCCACAAGGACGCGAATGGTTTCCTGGAAGGAGGCACCAGAGAGCCATGAGTCCGTAGCGAGCGCTGCGCGGGTGATACCCAGAAGCAGATGCTCGTAGGTCGCTTTTTTCTGCTTTGCATTCAGCCGCTTGTTCTCAAAGTGCACATCGCCCACATCTGCAGTTTCCCCGGGGAGGAATGGCGTGGCACCGGAATCCAGAATACGGACTTTAGAGAACAACTTGCGCACAATGATTTCCAAGTGCTTATCGTTGATCGTCTGCCCCTGCGATGCGTAGATGTGCTGCACCTCTTGGATAACATAGCTCTGTACGGCATACATTCCTTTCTTCTCCAGCAGATCGTGCAAGTTAAAGTGCCCCATGTTGAGCGGCTGACCGACTTCTACGATATCGCCGGACTTGATGAGAAGCGATTCCCGCGCTGCGAATTCGTACGTGCGTTCCTGCAGTTCTGCGTGACGCACGTGCACGATGCCGTCTTCCACCTCGCTCACTTTGCCGCTCACCAGAGCTTTGACCGTGGATTTATCCATGGAAGATTTTGCGATCACCGAGCGTTCCTTGAGTGCTTGTCCTTTTTTGACCTGCACCTGGAACCCTGCGGGAATGCGGTACTGATCCGTACCTTTTTCCGTTGCCATAATGTGGACAACAGTTCGTCCGGACGGATGCGACACTTTTACCACACCAGCAATATCGGAGAGGAGGGCGGGCGTTCGGGGTGTGCGCGCTTCCAGTAGTTCTTCTACACGCGTAAGACCCTGCGTAATGTCTGCTCCTTCTGCAACTCCTCCCATGTGGAACGTGCGCATCGTGAGCTGCGTTCCCGGCTCACCGATGGATTGAGCAGCAATGATGCCCACGGGCGTTCCAACGCGCACTGTTTCGTTATCACCCAGATCACGACCGTAGCACTTTACACAGATACCCTTGCGCGTCTTGCAGGTCATCACTGAACGCACGGATACCATATCAACGTTATTTTCGGCAATAGCCAGGAGTAGTTGCTCGTTAATTTCATCATTACGCTTGGCAATGACCGTTTTCCCCACTTTCAGATCTGCAGCGAGCGTCCTTCCATAAATTCTGCTTTCGAATTTCTCGCCGATTTCTTCGGAATTCTTGCGTGTCACGATGTGCTCATCGGTACTGCCGCAATCTTCATCCCGGATGAGAATATCCTGCACGGCATCTACCAGACGGCGTGTCAGGTACCCTGCCTCTGCGGTCTTTAGAGCTGTATCAGACTTTCCTTTGCGTCCTCCGTGTGTGGCAATGAAGTATTCGAGCACGGAGAATCCTCCTTTAAGGTTGGATTGGATTGGCAGCTCAATGGTGCGCCCGGAAGGATTGGCCACCAGTCCCTTCATTCCTGCGAGCTGCGTTACCTGCCCCCAGTTTCCGCGTGCTCCGGAGTCGATAACGTACGTGATGTGATTCTCCGGTGATGCACGGAAGGTATCGGTCATTTTGCTGGAAATATCGTT
>JBAYNS010000046.1:0-7874 GCA_041678625.1 Candidatus Peribacteraceae bacterium | reverse complement strand
ATAATGGCGTAGGGCAGGATTCTTGCTTGTAGCAGATGAAGGTCTCCCTGCAGCGGATAGATCATGACCAAATCCGTTGGCCAGAGAAATTTCTGCAAGTAGAAGACCGTACTCTTGGCAGCGACAAGCACCTTGTCCCAGAGCGATGTGGAAGCGAGCACGCGGGATTTTCCACCCATTGCTATGATCATGAAAATCACAGAGAGAACAGCGTACGGCGTAATGCGCATTGCGATTTTGCGGTTCCAGCGTGGCCGCTCAATGAGCACCATATGGAGCACAATGAATCCCAGGAACGTGACGGCGATGACTTTAGAAAGCAGTGCCAAAAGGAAGAGCAGAATGCTCGCAAGCAGAGCTTTCCTCTTTCCTTTTACGGCATCCAGATACAGCGTCATCGCGCCCAGAAAGAAGACGCCACTCAAAAGATCTTTCCGCCCAGCAAGCCACACCACGGCCTCCGTATTGAGCGGATGCAACGCAAAGACGAATCCGGAAAACCAGGCAAGCCACGTTGTTCCGGTGAGTTGTCGCAGGATGCGCACAACCAACAGCGCACTCAGGATATGGAGCAGGATATTCGTCAGGTGAAAGAAGAACGGATCAAGTCCGCCTATCAGGTAATCAAGCTGATAGCTTACAAAGACCATGGGAATATAGAGCTCCGGATCGTACGTGGTGAAAACTGTTTTCAGATTTTCCGCGGTGATACCGCGGATAGCAGGATTTTCCACAAGTAAAAAACTGTCATCCACCGGCGCAAACCCCTGTTGCAGGCTGTGGCCGAATGCCAGGAATACCAGAGTGATAAGCAGCATTGTGACTGCCAGTTGCCATGTGAAGAATTTGTGCAGAGGGATCACAGGAACCAGCGTAGCACGCAGCGGGCATTCCTGCAGGGGTCGCAGAGATTCCAAATCTCTGGTACAATGCTTTGGTATGGAAAACATCCTTCAACGCACGCAAACACTTCTTTCCGAAGCAGCCATCCGTGCTTACGAGAAGCTCATAGAAATTCTGCCTGAAGCGCTTCTGGCTATTTTAATCGTCATCCTTGGTTGGCTGGTCGCCTCCATTGTCTACCGCATCTGCGTGAAGATCTTGAACTTCTTTGCTGTGGACAAACTGGTAGCCAAGACGCCGCTCGATCATATGCTCAAGAGCCTGGGAATCATGAAGAGCGCATCAGAAATTTTAGGACTCCTGGTTTTCTGGCTCACTATTCTGGTGACGCTGCTCTTCGCATCCGAAATGCTGCATCTCAAGCAGGTATCGGGCGCATTGGCCATGGTGGCGGCGTACATCCCGCAGGTGATTGCAGCATTCCTCATCATTGTTTTTGGCATGTTGCTGGCGCGCTTCCTCCAGACAGTAATTGTTCAGTCGCTTTCCAAAACGGAAATCGGTTACGAGCGCTCCATCGGCCGTATTGTTCAGGTGATCGTCCTCGTCTTTGTGTTCCTGGCTGCAGTCGAACAGCTGGGGCTTGATCTCTCGTTCGTCACAACCAATGTTCTGATTGTTGTTGCGGCAATACTGCTCATTGTAGGCATTAGTATTGTTGTCGGCGCGCGCACTGTTCTGGAAAACATATTGGCTTGTCAGCAATTGAAACAACATCTTTCTGTGGGGCAGAAGGTCACCATTAATGGGGTCACGGGAAAAGTGCAGGAATTCACGCTTTCCAGTGTTATTGTGGAAACAGCAGAAGGGAGAACGTTTGTTCCTGCCACACACTTCTTTAAACACACCTATACCATTGCGAAGTAGTCATGCCTTCTGACTCTTCCATTCGTCCGATCCTGGTTTCCATTCCGCATTCTTCCAACAAAGTGCCGGAAGAAGTGGCAGATCTTGTGCAGCTTTCTGAGGATGAAATCCTCGGTTATACCGATCTCTACACGGATGAGATCTTCACCATTGACGATGTGCATTTGGTGAAGTGTAATGTCTCCAGAGTTATTGTGGATGTGAATCGTGCGCCGGATGATATTTCCAAAGAATACGAACAGGCAGCAGAGGGCGTTACGGTCCATACCACGTGGGATGGGAAAAGCGTGTACAAAAAAGAACCTTCGCAGGAAATGGTCGACGCGTTGATCAAGCGCTACCACGATCCGTATCACGAAAAGATCGATGAGTATATTCCCCATGCGCGTTTCCTCATCGACGGACACTCATTCCTCCCCATCGGCCCCAGGCTGCGTTCAGATAACGGCCAAAAACGTCCGGATATCAATCTGGGAAACTCTAATTATTCTTCCTGCACGCGGGAGCATACGATGTTCTTCCGCGACTTCTTTCAGGATCGCGGATATTCGGTCGACATCAACTTTCCGTATGCTGGCAAATACATTCTTGGCCACCACTGTCACCGTCGGCGCATTCCACCGTTCCTCGTGCCCGGTATCCAAATAGAGATCAATCAGGGGCTCTATGTAGAGGAAGGGTCCTATGATCCAATTCCGCAGCGTTTAGCGGAATTCCATGGTCTCTTTGAAAAGCTTGTAGAAGAATTTGTGGAGCGATTCTGTCCGTAATACGTGCGCAGAGCGTGGTCTTTAGACACAAAATCTGCTACAATACTTTGATGCTCGAAATTGAGATAAAAATCAGAAATCCATTCACTATGCTCCTCATCATCGGGGGAACAGTAGGGCTTGTTGTATTGGCACAGTCCTTTGTTGATGGAAAGATTACCGGAGAGGCAATGGGAGGCTCGATTACAGAACAGGAGCAGGTAGAGCGTGCGGAAACACAACTGTACCGCCAACGCATTGAGCAGGATGTGCTGGGGCGCCGGGAAGAAATTCTGCGCTATCAGTTACGCGTGCTTGAAGAAGGCGGAGAGGAATGGAACGAATCCCGTGAACGGTTGCGCGCCTTGCTCATGGATCAGAAGCAATCAGAAGAAGCGATACGTCTTGCATTGCGTCAACTCTGGGAAGCACAAGGTCGTGCGCTCATTGCATCACAGAAGGCAGGGGAATTACCGCATCTTTCCTGGCCGGTGGAACCGCGATACGGTCTATCTGCACGATATCTTGATACGGAATATCAGCAGCAATTTGGTATCCCGCACCGCGCCATCGATATTCCTGTGGAACAGGAATCTCTTGTGCGCGCTGCTGCAGATGGTGTTGTTGCAGCGGTTATTGATAACGGTATGGGATATAACTACCTCATTCTGGAGCATGCAGGAGGATCTACCTTGTATGGCCACATGCTCAATTTCCTTGTTACTGAGGGGCAGTACGTCAAACGGGGCGATCCTATTGCACGCTCGGGCGGCATGCCCGGAACACCGGGGGCAGGACCGCTTTCCACCGGCCCGCATGTGCACTTTGAAGTGATTGCCGATGGCGTGCATGTGGATCCGTTGCAATATTTGCCAAATTTTGAGTAAATTCCAAATCACAAATTCCAAAAATAGTCGTTTGGAATTTGATGCTTGGAATTTGAGATTTTACCCTTTGTATTTTCCCATAGCATAAGCATCTGTCATCCCTGCAATATAGTCTTTTATGGCTTCCTCTAGGGCTCCATTCGTTTTTTGCTGCAAGGCAATAACCTTAGCAGAAGGCGTAGTGATCAAGTGGTTGCAGAGGGCTTGTATGGTCTTCTCTCCCAGAGAACTGCGTTCGCGAACCTGCGGATGGAAGTACATGTGCTCCATCAGGAAGGTACGCAAAAGATCAAGTTGCTGACGAAGATCATCAGAGAAATGCACCAATGGAACCTGTGCAGCGTACACATCATCCACTGTGGTAATACACTGTGACAGCAGAGTTTCCTCAGTTGTTTTATAAAGATCGGTCACCAAAACGTCAATTATTGCTCCCCGCAAAGATGTTGATCGCGTTTTTCTGTGTTCATGCACCTTCTGTGCCAGGGGGATAGTGATGAGTTCCTCCAGTGTAAAAAGATGCGCGCGGATGCCATCTTCGCAATCGTGACCCGTGTAAGCGATCTCATCGGCAATGTTTACCACTTGCGCTTCCAGCGCTGGGGCATGAGGTAATGCGCCTGCAGGACGGTCATGAGGAGTGGTGTGTTTTAAGAGTCCTTCCAATACCTCCTGATTCAGGTTGAGCCCTTGGAAAAGCGAAGAATGGTCTTCCAGTACAGTCACAATTCTGTGGGATTGTTCATTGTGCTCAAAGTGGCTGCCATGTCTTTCCATCCACTCATTGAGCGCAGCTTCGCCTGCGTGCCCAAATGGCGGATGTCCCAGATCATGTGCCAAAGCGATGCATTCAGTCAGATCTTCATTGAGCCCAAGAGTCCGTGCAACATCACGGCTGATCTGTGCCACCTCCATAGTATGTGTAAGCCGCGTGCGCACATGATCGCCGTGCCCTTCCACAAATACCTGCGTTTTCCCCTTGAGCCGCCGGAAAGCCTGCGTATGAATAATACGGTCACGATCACGCTGAAAAGGAAAGCGGGTTTTATCCTCCGGTTCTTTATGCATACGACCCTGCAAGCCCTGATGAGGGATTGCGTATGAGGCAAGAAGGGCGTTAGCCTGCGAAATGCGGTCAGAGAGTGGTTTCATGGAGAGTGTAAGTATAGACCTTTTAGAAAGTGAAAAATGAAGAATGAAAAATGAAGAGGTAAATGCATTATTCATTATTCACTTTTCACGTCCAAACGACCCACCTTCGCTCCTCACTGCGCTCGGAGCTTCGGTAGGGCGCGATCTGGAAGCATTTGGATTCTTGAGTGCTTCCAATTACTACTCACGTCCAAACGACCGTCGAGCAGGGGCGCTTGTCTCCTGGGTGTTCCAGGTGGGTGACCGCATCCGCGGACCGCAGTCCGAGGAGATTGAGCCTCCCTTGACGCGCGTTGAGGAGAAACGACTGCTCTAACGTGCCGTCGAGACGAGTGATCATCATAGCACACATTGATGTGAATGCGGGAACAGTTCGTTTCTCTCAACGCATCATGCATGCAAGGACATTGCTCATACCCGCTTCCACTTCTTCTTTATCTCCACCGCGGTATGTCCAGTACTTCTCCGGCTGACAGCGCGTGCAATCGGAATGCCGCTCAAAGCGGTCAGATGCAATGCCGAGTGCGGCGAGCTGGGCATCCGCGCTACCGCGCAGATCCACGCAGTCTTCCGCAATGAAGCGCAGATCAATCTGCGGGAGTTCGGTACGCGGATTACTGAAGTCGGCGCACTGTTGGCAGAGCGAAGGACCGGCAGCAACATACACATCTTCGGGAGCGATATTCCACTCTGCTCTGAGCGTGGCAAAAAATTCTGGAATTGCTCCGGCAATAAGTCCGCGCCATCCAACGTGTAGAACGCCCAGAACGCGTTTCTCTGGTTCGTACATCACAAAAGACTGACAGTCGGCTGTGCGGATGGTCAGTACCAGATTTGTGTTCTGTGTGAGCATGCCGTCAGCCTGTACGATTCGTGCAGTCGGTCCGCCAACGTGTATCGTGCGGTTCCCATGCACTTGCTGCAGAGAAGAGATGTGTGTGGTACCCAGAGATTCCACAATGTCCTCATCGTTCCTGATGGCATCCTCTTTCGTGAAGAGGAGAACGCGCAATTCTGTGAATGTGCGCAGAAGGCGGAATGGTTGTTCGATCATGCGTCGTCAACTTTCAGAAGATGCGGAATCATTTCGATAACGTCGCGCGCAGTGAATGCATATCCTTTTTCATCAAAAAGATGCGTTGCCGCATCCTGCACGATGCTGACAGCAACTAAGCTGGCGTCATACGCTTCTACTTGCTGTGCCATGAGTCCTGCAATGAGTCCTGCAAGAACATCTCCTGTGCCTCCAACTGTTAAACCAGCGTTGCCTCCGGAAATTTCCTCCGCGCGGCCATCTGGAGAAACTACATGATCCGTGGGGCCTTTTAGCACAATAACAGCGCCGGATTCTTCCGCTGCGCGTTGCAGATTAGTCGGGACAATGCCCATCTGCTCCAGTTCTCCCAAATGTGGCGTAAGCACAGCTTTCTTTCCGCGCAGAAGAGAGAGCGTATCGGGCTGCAGCGCAGAGGCATCCAGAACCAGATGGCAACTTGCGCCCTCAATAATTTCCTTCAGCGCTTCAATACTTTCCGCATTGGCGTGATCAATTCCCGGTCCCAGAACGGCACAGTCCATAGTCGCCAGCAGCTCAAGAATCGGTTCTGCATCCTGTTGTTCCAGATCATCACCCGCAAAAGGGTGCACCTGTATATTGAGCGATGCTGCCTTGGCCACTTCTTCGTGGCAGGCAGGCAGCGCAACAAAAACCAGATCTACGCCGCTTGCTTCTGCAGCCAGGGCACTGAAGAGAGGGGCTCCATGCATGTGCCGGGAACCGCCCACTATAGCAACTTTACCATTCTCGCCCTTGTGGGAATCAGGATCGCGCTGCATGTGTACATAGTATAGCGAATATGTATTTAAAATGACTATAAAAGCGGGGATGGTGGCTGCGCCCATCCCCTGGTTCTGCCGTAAACACCGATGTTGCAGGCTCCTCTGCAGCCTGAGGAGCCCTTAGGCATTCTGGAGCAAATAGAACTTTCGCCCTGTTCGCTTCATTGCGAATCCCTTATTGGTTCCAAGGATCTTGGATTTTCCGTGCGACATTGAATCTCTTTCGAGATGCGTCATTCGACATGGCGGGAACCGCTCGCCCTGTCCACTTCCGGAAATCTATCTCATTAGAAAAAGACCGGCAGATTATTGATATATAAGAATTGTAGGTGATTTTTGTCAATCAACAACTTGCAGTATGTGTTTCCTAAACTTCTCCGAGGAGAACTGTTTTGCATGATCACGAATCGTTCTCGAGTCGAACGACACTGTTGCAAAGCGATCTATTGCATCTTTGAGCGAAGCCACAGTTTGTTCCTCAAAAAAGACACCAGTTCCTCCTTCTATCACCGTTTCCAGTGCTCCACCTTTACCAAGGGCGATCACCGGTGTGCCGCATGCCTGTGCTTCCAGAGGAACAATGCCTGCATCTTCTTCAGGTGGAAACAGAACAGCTCGCGCACCGGCATACAAGGGGCACAGCTCTTCATCCGGAACAAAACCCAGAAATTTCACCGTGGGTCCTGCCATGCGCCGGAGTCGCTCTTCTTCCGGTCCTGTTCCTGCAATTGTCAGAGCAATCTGATGAGCATTGGCACACTCGATTAAAAGATCGAACCGTTTGTATGGCACCATGCGTCCCACTGCTAAGAATGGAGCATCCGATTTCTTCTGTTCCAGAGAAGCAGAGAAGAACCGGTCGGCAACAGGTGGATGAATAACAACGCTTTCCCGGTTGTAGATGCGCTGAATTCTCTCAGCCACAGAGCGGGAATTTGCAATGAACGTATCCACGCGCATAGCGCTCGTCATATCCCAGCGGCGCAACTGCCTTAAGTATGTGCGGATGCGTTTCCATAAGAAGTGCGGGATGCGCGAGTCGCGCAGGTATTCCTCCTCCATCTCCCATGCGTAGCGCATTGGCGTGTGGCAATAGCAGATATGGCGCGCAGAACTCGGAGGAATAATTCCCTTTCCCACTGCGTGCGACGAACTCAGAATCACGTCGTATTCAGAGAGATCAAACCGCTCAAGAGCGCGGGGCATCAACGGAAGTAGCGGACGATGATGTTTTCCCAAAAGGCGATACCACTGCTGCAGAGTACTTGTGTGGATATCAGCCCTATCGAGCGGACCCAAATGCCCATGATTGGCAATTGCTGTATACAGAGGCGCCTGCGGCCAGAGTGCATGGAATTCCGCAATGACGTGTTCTGCGCCTGCAAAAACGGGGAGCCAGTCGGCGGTTAGGGCGATTTTCATCGATAGAAGTATGAACGAATAAAAGATAACAGAGAAGGTAGTTCATTTAGTTCTT
>JBAYNS010000045.1:0-7913 GCA_041678625.1 Candidatus Peribacteraceae bacterium | reverse complement strand
TGTAAAGAAAGACCCACCATATCTTCTTGAGAGTAGTGAAGATGAAAGGAAAGAGCATGATCTTCTGGTGCAGAAGATTGAAAGCAAGACAGCTTTTATCAATATGGATGTACGGCTAGTTCCAAGGATTTTTTTCACATCATTTTCAGATCGAAACATTCGTAACTTAATTCACGAGTCCATCGTTGACGAGATAGCCACTGTAAAAACGATTTATCTAATGTCTAATCTCTGCATCATATTTTCAGGGATTTTGAGCATCTATATTTTTAGATGGTGGTCACCTTTGGTGATAGCAGGATTGATTGTCATTTGGGCAGGAGCCAAGGCATCTGCAGTGAGAGAGCCATTTAAAATGCTTGGTAGTATTGCGTTATTTGTATCGGGAATTCTCTTGGCTTTTTACTTTCAACGAGTGGTTCTTGGTTTGTGGATTATCAGTATTTTTTCAATTCCCATTCTAGAGAAAAAGGTAAATTCTTTATCACTTAAGTATTTGCTAAAGTTAATCACCAGCAACGTACTTGCATTCAGGTTATTATCTAGAGGAGTAAGTTTTTATAGCCCTACTGGAGAATTAATTACCAGTACAATTCCTGCAAATGCCGAAAGAGACTCCAAGTTCAATACGTTCTTTGAAAGCCTTTTTAGACTCTCAGTAGGAGGACAGGAATATGAGCGACAAGCGCGAGATATTCATTTAGAAGTAACTATCACATCAACAGAAGCCACGAGCGGAGTTGGCCGCGTTGTTAAATACCAAGCATTCGTGCGTTGCCCTGAATGCTATGGTAGCAGAGCACCTGAATATGAGCTTCGCAACGTCCACCCTAAATTTGCGGCTGACGGTTTTGAATTGTGTCATCGTTGCAAAGGAGAAGGCAGGATATCCGGAGAGAAAACGGCGAAAATCTCGATCCCCACTGCTGTAGATGATGGTCAAATCTTTCAGCTTAAAGAGCAAGGAGATGATGGGCGTTTAGGAGACACGGCAGGAGATCTGATTCTTCATGTAAAAATCGGCACCGACCAAAAAACTGAAATTATTTTTCCTGAAACGAGGAGCCAAACATCTTTTAACATCGTTCTTTTTCTTGATCAAATACCACGAGGGGCCATTTTTAGACTTAATCGGAAAACAAAGCCCTTCAGTAAATAGCTGATATTGGGGTCAAAGATCAATGTGTGAAATTGCAACAAATTGGGTACTTGGCGTTTGGATTATGTATTTCTCCAAATGTTGAACCCGAGGGGAACTTGTGCCACATACATATCACTGCACTAAGATATTCCGAACTTGGATTCACATCGAGATCAAAGGCATGCCAGTCTTTTAGACTGGCACAAATATCCTGTTCATCAATGTATTTGTGGATATTCGGAACTATGCAAACTACAAGTGGGAGATGTGCTTCTTTAGTAATTTCTTTGTACTTTGTTACCTTCTTTAGAACAATAGATCCAATATCGCTGCGATCATCTACGCCATGTTCATAACCTGCATTTACTCTTTGATGCAGAGCCTGAGAGAGTTGTACGCTTGCCACCTCAACTAAAAATTCTAAAGACTCCTTTTGGGCAAACCAATCAGGAGTTTTCTCAGTTTGTATTTTATCGTGGAGAAAATCTTTGCCGCGTTGGATACTGTATAATCTTTTCTTAAAAGCTTCTCGCACCCGAAGCTCATTGACTCTTTCAAACAGTTTTTCTGGGGTTTCTACGTCTCGAAACTCTGTTCTACAACTGGCAGGTAAATCTCTGCTCAAGACTGCAATTTCTTCCTCAAGTTTCTGCCGCTGATTTGTTGTTAACGTTGGCAGCATCTTGATTGCTTCTTTCGAAAGTCGAATCTGGACTTCACCAACCTCTATGCCCCAAAGGCAAACCGGTCATGTGCCCAATGTGGCAGGCGCGGCCCCACGTCGCGCTTTGCGCTATGAGGGACCGTTCGCAGATTTCACTACTTCCGAGTGTGTGTAGAAGTTATAACTCTGGCAGGCGCGGCAGGACTTGAACCTGCGACCCCCGGTTTTGGAGACCGATGCTCTAGCCAGCTGAGCTACGCGCCTACGGTGATAAAAAAGGAACTACACACGCGCGAAGCATACTAAGCGAAGCTGGAAGCTGCTTGCCAGCCGTAGTCCCGCATACGCGGGACGAAGGCTGGAGCTACGCGCCTTTGAGGAGAAGAATCAACTGATGCATGAGTGGAGTGTATCAGGCGAAGCTGGCGTTGCCAGATGCCTGTCCGCCGTAGTCCCGTCCCGCGAATGCGGGAGGACGAAGGTGGAAGCTACCCGCCCGAACGTACCGACGTTCGGTACGGGCGGGCGCGCCTATGAAAAAAGAACTAGAAGTATCTTACCTGCTTTTATGATGAAAGAGGAACCGTCAAATTGATAACGAAAACTCCATAATTATCCGTATTCTTTTTTTTACTTCTTCTTCCACCTTCTTTGCCCCGGCCCTCGCACTCTCTTCTTCTCCAGCAGTTCTGCTGCAGTAATCAGATCAATGGCATTGGGGTCTATGCGCACCGGAATGGAAACATTAGTGGTGCCATCAGTCACATAAGGACCGTAGCGGCCTTCTTTTACCTGAATTTCCCCTTTGGTATTCGGATCGACGCCCAGCACGCGCAAGGGTTCTGCGGACTTTTTCTTCTGCTCTTTTGCTCCATCCAAAAGAGTGAGAGCTTCTTTGTAGGAAATGGTAAGAGGATCTGCCCCTTTGGGAAGAGTAACCGTTGCAGAACCGCAACGGAGGTACGGACCATAGCGACCAAGATTGACCATAATAAGATCGCTATCTTTATCTCCCAATTCGCGCGGGAAACTGAGCAGGGCGAGAGCTTCTTCCAGCGTGACAGTTTCCTTGCTCATATTTTTAGCAAGCGAAGCACTTTTAGGTTTCTTCTTTTTATCTTCCATATGCCCCAATTGCACATACGGACCAAACCGGCCGATGCGCACGAGTACGGGGAGTTTGGTTACAGGATCAATTCCCAGTTCGCGCTCCTTGAGTACATCTTCTTTTTTAATCTCCTGACTCTTACTTTCAATTCTCTTGCTGAATGGGACAAAGAAACCGCGCAAAAAACTCACGCGTTTCTGCTTCCCTTCCGCAATGTCATCCAATGATTGCTCCATTTTGGCAGTAAACTGCAGATTGACGATATCAGGAAAATGCTCCGCTAGAAGATCTGTAACGGTGAACGCTACATCTTCCGGCAGAAGCTGCTTACCTTCTTTGCGAATGTATCCCCGCTGCTGAATTGTACTGATGGTGGGAGCATACGTACTCGGACGACCGATGCCTTCTTCTTCCAATTTCTTCACCAGACTCGCTTCGGTATATCGCGGCGGCGGCTTGGTGAAGTGCTGCTCAGGAGTTATTTCCTGACAAGCCAGTGCTTCGCCCTCGGAAAGCGGAGGCAGATACTTTTCTCCGTCCTGTTCCTGTTCTGCATTCTTTGTTCCTTCTTCTTCGTCATGCCCCTCTGAATACACGCGCAGGAATCCATCGAAGATGATCGTTTGCCCTGTGGCACGGAAAGTGTAATCCCCGGCACTGATGTCCGCGCCGATGCGCTTGATTTGTGCGGCAGCCATCTGCGTGGAAATCGTACGATTCCAGATCAGCGTGTAGAGCTTGAGCTGCTGATGATCCAGAACGTTTTTGAGCGATTCCGGCGTATTAACCATCTCGGTTGGACGAATGGCTTCGTGCGCTTCCTGTGCTCCTTTGCTCTTTGTTTTGTAACGTCGTGGAGTGGAGAGAATGTATTCGCGCCCATACTGCTTCTCTATCACTGCAGCTGCATCTTTGAGCGCTTTGTCACTCAAAGTCACAGAGTCTGTACGCATATACGTGATAAGACCTGTGCTGCCTTCCCCCTTCCCTAAGCTCACACCTTCGTAGAGCTGCTGCGCCACCATCATCGTCTGTTTTACAGAGAAACCAAGTTTGCGGCCGGCTTCCTGCTGGAGCGTGGATGTTGTAAAAGGCGGTGGCGGAGTTTTGTTGATTTCTTTCTCTTCCAGTAGAGCAACGGAGAATTCACTACCAGAGAGATCTTCAAGCACCTTCTTTGATTCTTTCTCGTTGCCAGGAATGAATTTCTTTCCTCCTTTTTTGGAGAGCTGCGCTGTGAACTCTTCTTTGGTGCTCTTTTGCAGAAGTGCCTCAATCGTCCAGTATTCCTCGGGGATGAATGCCTGCACTTCGCGTTCACGATCCACAATGATACGCACGGCCACTGACTGCACGCGCCCTGCAGAGAGCCCCCGGTACACTTTGCTCCAGAGGAACGGAGAGAGTGTGTAGCCGACAAGGCGATCGAGAATGCGCCGCGCCTGCTGCGCTTCTACGAGCTGTTCATTAATATCCCGCGGATTCTTAGATGCTTCTACAATGGCTTCCTGCGTTATTTCGTGAAAAACGATGCGCTTGATGTCCTGTCCTTTCTTGCGCTTGAGCACCTGTACAAGGTGCCAACCGATTGCCTCTCCTTCCCGGTCCTCGTCTGTTGCGATCCAAAGGGAATCTACCTGATTGAGTTCTTTCTGCAAATTTTTGATCACCGTGCTCTTGTCTTTGGGGACAACGTACTGCGCTTCAAAATCTCCTTCGGTGTCTACGCCAAGTGTGGACTCCGGCAAATCGCGCACGTGACCCATGCTCGCCTGTACAACAAAATCTTTTCCTAAGAATCGCTTGATGGTCTTTGCTTTTGCCGGACTTTCAACGATAACAAGGTGTGATGGCACGGTTCTACATTGGGGGAACACAATGATCCTTGGAAAAATTCCACTGACCATCCAAGGCGCGAGAGTAGTGAGTCCATGTGTGTATTGTCAAAGAACAAGAGTGAGAATTCCCAAAAAGACCTCGTGCTCCCGCAAAGCATATTCTCTTCCACTCATACACAAATATGTGCTTCTTTCGGCAGAAATACGCTGATTCTGACTACCTTTCGTGTTCGGTGTTTTTGGCTTTGGCAAAGAGAATGTCGCTTTCTCTTGCCATTTCTATATCCTAAGAGTGGTTTTTTGGCTTGCTCAAGCCTAATGGCAGGGTAGACTTCTTTTTAGAATACTTTTTTCCCCCCTCGCTTATGTCCAAGCAGGATATCATCAATGCCATCGCGGATGCGGCGGGCATCACCAAGCGTGCAGCAGCATCAGCTCTTGATGCACTCACGACTCTTATTACAAAGGAGCTCAAGAAAGGAAACTCCGTTACCGTCACAGGCTTTGGTACGTTCCGCGTTTCCAAGCGTGCAGCACGTGTTGGCGTGAATCCGCGCAATCCCAGCCAGCGCATTTCCATTCCTGCCATGAAGGTTCCTTCCTTCAAGGCCGGTAAGACCCTCAAGGACGCTGTGCGATAGTTGACGAATTTATTGCGTAATAAAAAAGCCTCCGTGAACCGGAGGCTTTTTTTGCAATATGCTCCATGGTACCTTCGGTGCAGTCTCTGTTACCCCTCTTCCCTGGCTAGGAGAACCTTATGGCCAAGAAGAAATATCCACACGGCCGGCCTACTAAGCCTAGGCGTCGACGACGGTGCCCACACTGTGGACACCTGCTGTGAGACTGCCGATTCCAATGGAGTCGGCAATGGCGGGACGACCCTGGTCGTCCCGCTTTCCTTAAAAGAAAGCGTTCATCATTATTTTTCTTAAATATTCCAATCCTCTATTTCCCAATTCCTCGTCACCCGCTATCCTCTCTGTCACTATGAATGCCGATTTGATTCAGAGCACACTCACCAACATTCTGGATGCCTTGCATCTGCAATGCAGCAAGATTGACGTGCATCAGGAGGAAGAGCTTACGCGCGTGGATATCACCTCGGATGATCCCAGCCGCATTATCGGTTGGCACGGGGAAACGCTCAACGCTCTGCAACATTTGGTCAAAGCAATCGTTCGTACGCAGGAGAAGCTCGATCGTGCGCCATTCATTGTTCTGGATGTGGATGGATACCGTCGCGCACAGGAAGATAAAGTACGGCGCATTGCGGAGCAGAAAGCAGATTTTGTAAGGCGTACAGGCAGCCGTGTGGCATTAGCACCAATGAGCCCGTATTTTCGTCGCATCGTGCACCTGCACATCTCCAGTAGCCCGGAATTACAGGATCTGACAACCGAGAGTACGGGGGAAGGTGATTATCGTCAGATAGTTCTGCGCCTGAAGGAGGAAAAAGGACGCACGAATGATGAAGGAGAACTCTCTCCGGTAATCGAAGCACAGGATGATGGATTGGAGAATCTGGATATTTGAAAGTGAAAAGTAGCTTCGCACTCCTGAGATCTACTCATTTTTCATTTTTCACTGAAGTTTCTTCCATTCCTCCATAAGTTCCTTTTCTTTTCTACTGAGCTTTTTGGGAATTTCGACAACGACCTCCACGTAATGATCACCATGGCGTGCAGAACTTAAGACCGGCATGCCTTTGCCCCGAATACGCAAAATCTGCCCAGGCTGTGTACCGGCGATAATTTTGAGCTCCACATCTCCATGCACTGTGGGAACAGAAATCTGCGTACCGAGGATTGCGTCAGCTACTGAGACAGTAATTTGTGAACGGATATCGTCGCCATCACGCACAAAACGTTTATCTGGTCGTAGAGCAATAAGTACGTACAGATCTCCTGCAGGCGCGCCCCGTTTGCCGGCGTTCCCTTTTCCCGTTAAACGCAGCGTCTGACCATCGTGAATACCGGCAGGAATATCTACCGTGAATGTTACACGTTCGTGCACACGTCCTTCTCCGGAACATTTGGGACAGGCCTTCTCTGGAATAGAGCCGGAACCGCCGCACTTCTGACAGACAAAACTCTGCTGGATGGTACCAAAGAATGACTGTGCAGTACGGGTCACTTGGCCTGTACCAGAGCAATCTGAACAGGTGACCATGGAAGAGCCTTCTGTAACACCTTTGCCATTACACGCATCACACACCACTTCTTTTTCTATGGTAATTTTCTTCTTTGCGCCGTTGACTGCTTCTGCGAAATCAATGACTAAACGCACCTCCATATCTCTGCCACGTTCATTGCGCGCCGTGCGGCCCCCCCCACGCCTGCCGCCAAAAAAGCTCTCGAAGATATCGCCGAATCCTCCGGCGTTCTGAAAATTGGAAAAATCGAATCCTCCAAATCCTCCGGCGCCAGTACCAGCACCTGCGGCACCAAACTGATCGTATTTTTGGCGTTTCTCTTTATCCCCTAAAACCTCATACGCTTCGTTCACCTCTTTGAAACGTTGTTCGGCATTTTTGTCTTCTTTATTTCTATCTGGATGCAGCTCCTTGCTTAAACGCCGGTACGCTTTTTTGATATCCTCCTGCGGCGCATCACGAGAAACGCCCAGAACTTCGTAGTAATCACGGGACATAGTGGCGCTATGGTAGCGTAAGAAGACTGCCTTTGGGGAGCGGTTTTATGAGGAATTTCCATATATATATCCAAAAACATGCTCCCATTCCTCAGTCATTCTCTGCCACCAACCTGGTATTCCATTCTCCATGGAAAAATGGTATAATATTCTGATGTCTCGAGAAGTTCCCTCCGTCGAAAATATGCTGAAGTGGCTGACAGTTACCGCCGCCGTGCTATGCGTTGGTATCTTTACGCTCGCGGCTTTTCAGTACGACACCAACCGACTGGAAGCACGACTTCTTCCGGATTCTATGCGGGGGATTACGCCATGGAAAACAATTACCGATGACGAAATTGAATTCGGCATCACCATTCCTGCAGACACCAATGTTATCATTCACATCCCGACAAATACGAAGCGCATCGCGCGCAAGACGCTCTTTGGTTACCGCGGTGAACGCGTACGCTACTGGGGATACTGTTTCCCGGAAAATTATGAGCTGATGCTAAAAATGCCCGGCAGGAG
>JBAYNS010000044.1:0-8108 GCA_041678625.1 Candidatus Peribacteraceae bacterium | reverse complement strand
TGTTTTGCGGACATGGAGGGGGATGGTTAGAGGGTAAGAAAGGTCTGAAGGTTGGAAAGTCTGAAGGTCAGGCGACTTTGCCCAGTACGGAATCCAGATGGAGAATTTTCACTTCCACATCCTTACCGCTTTTATCCTTGAGTTTCACATCGTCTCCGGCGTATTTACCAAAAAGCACTTTATCGCCGACTTTCAGAAATTCCGACGGGTTGGCGCAGTCTTTGCCTACACCGCCCTTGCCGACAGCGATCACGACGCCTTCCTGTGGTTTTTCGCCCTGGGCGGTATCGGGGATCACGATGCCGGAAGCCGTGACCTGCTCCTTTTCGAGTGGATGCACGACAACACGGTCACCCAGCGGCTGGATGTTCACCTGAAATTTCGGAAGATCTGCCATAGAGAATAGTGGGAAAGAAGAGAGAGACGATAAACTGGCTACGATCGCGATAGACATGCGCCGTTAGCAGTCGCTATTTTAGAGTGCTAAATTCGGGAGTCAAGAAAAAACCAGACCTCCCGAATTTTTGTACTACCGGATCAGGAAGGATGCCCGCACAATTGCGGTGACTTTCTTCTTGATGGTCGAGGTGTCGTACATGCCGTAATCAGAGTAGTCCACGGAATTCACCGGCGTGACTTGAAAGACACCCATGCTCGCAGCAACGAGTTTGCCCAGACCCCCGCCGGAACTCCTGGCAATATTCTGTGCGCGTTGCCGTGCATCCGCAGTGGCATCAGTCATCATTTCCACGCGCAGATCCGGTAGCGAGCTCACGTAGTATTCCAGGCCCGCAGAAGAGATGACGGCGCGGCCTTCACCCAAGAGTTCCCCAACATTCTGGGCAATCTGCGTGAGCCCTTCAACGTCGTTCGATTCCACCAAAACTTCCTGATTCATCTGGTATCCGATGGTTTGGTTGCCCTTCTCATATCCGTTAGAGAGGGGAAACATGTTCGTGGGTGAAATCGTTATCGCCTCGGGAGCGACCTCGTGATTCGAGAGGTACGCACGCAAACGACCAAGCGCTTCTGCAACGGCGCCATTGCCTTCCTTTAGGTCAGAGAGCCCCGTACTCGTTGTAATACTCACACGCCACTTTGCCACATCAGACGTCACCTCGCGCTGGGCCGATCCCGTTACAGCAATGGCATTGGCAAGCGATTTTACGGAGTACGCCGTGTTTGCAGCGATGATCGTTGCAATAATGAAACACACACCGAGCGTGAATGCTGATGCAACGGAAGGAAGAGTGAAGAACTGTTTCATTTTTGCAATTGCGGACATAGGCGCAGGGAAAGTGGAGCCTGAGTATACACAGAGTTCTTGCGCGATGCACTGGCACTGCAGAAAGAATTTGTTGATGGAAAACTATTGCCAAACGCCGCCACGAGGCTTGGGCGCCTTTTGTATTTGATCTCCTTCACAAAAAGGTACAAAACCACAGCATGCGCATTGGTGACGAAGGTGAGTAGTGTGGCTCGTCAATCGTCCTGCGATTTGAGGAAAATTTTCAGCAAAGGGAAAAAGTCGTTGGCCATTTCCATCGGTTAGGCAATCAGGTGGAGTTTCCACAGAAGACATGAGTGGTTGAGGAAAGAAGACAGTAAGACTATTTACCGGGGGCGTTGTTCTGTCAAGAAAGTAGCAGCGCTTCACAACACCTATGTGTTTCGCTAGCATTGTTCCGCTCTTTTTCGATCGTGCCGACCCACCTTCGTCCCGCGTATGCGGGACTACGGACGGGTAAATGTGGCGGCACTGGTACACAACATTCTGATCTTTCATTCATCACCGTGCCGACCCGCCTTCGCTCCTCGCTGTGCTCGGAGCTTCGGACGGGTAAATGTGGCGGCACTGGTACACAACATTCTGATCTTTCATTCATCACCGTGCCGATGTGGCGGAACTGGTAGACGCGCACGCTTCAGGAGCGTGTAGGAGCAATCCTGTGTGAGTTCGAGTCTCACCATCGGCACCAAAAATATATGGCTTGAATAAGCCATTCTAAAACCACTAAAATAACAGGTTAGAACTTTCTTTCAAAAATATATTGAAGAAGCAGAATAAGGTAGTACATTTTCATATATGTCTGTCACTAAACAAGAAGGTGGCAAAGAAGAGAGGGTGGATCTTGCTTCTATTCCGGTACGATCATTGGTAGATGCAGGAAAATATGGTCTTTTTTTGAAAATGACTTCACGTACTTTTTTACCAGTTAAATTTGATAGGAACGGTAGGATGATTGGACACGGATCAACAATTGATGTGGATCAATTCCCAGAGTTAACTCTCGCAAGAATGAACAATGATGAAACAGCTGCAGCACCAGAACGGCACTCTCTACCGTCTTTTGCTACAGAAATTGTAGGAGTTCTGGGTTCAACAATGAGAAACATTGCTGGTAAACTTTCCCGTTGTTTAGGAAAAACTAACTAAGGATAAGGTTCTAACTTTATTTAATCGGCACCAGCCTACGCCCCGCGTCCGCGGGGGCTTCGGCTGGCAGGTCATCAGGAGCGAAGGCTGACTGCTCAGATAAATTTGAATTCAAAGTGTCCGTGCTCTAGGTATTTGACAAATTAGAATAATAATTTAGAATACTCTGCGGTTTTTAGCATGCTCCTTCATAGCACCGTTTTTACCCCTATCCATCCTCGTTTCCGAGGAGTGCTCTCATGCAAAATCTTTCGAGACTTGTGGGGGAGTACAAGTCGAGAATGAGGATGCGATGGGGGGAGCACATATTTTTCCAATATCCTAAGCATAAGGAATGTGGCAATGACCAGAGCAAACATCTCGTTTTTCTCTCTCTTTCCTAGCTCCTTCGTTACGAGGGGGGATTTCACAGGAGAGGTGGAACGCGATCCAACGATCGCATATCGACATGAGGATAAAAAGACCCACCTTGTTGTGGGTAGCCGATCGTCGGCCATTCGGGTCAACATCCCGAACGGGCTCGAATGTGAGCAGCAGTGGGAAGGGAGCAAGGTCACCCTCATCTTTGAGGGGAAGACTATTGTCCTGGCAAGTGTGCGTTGCGTGGGCAGGCGCAAGCGTGTTGTGGTCAACGTGATCGAGAAGACACACGGAGCGCTTCAGGTGGAGTTCTGCTTGCCCGTCGGCACGGTGGCATGCCACTTAGAAGAAAAGCCGTTCTCGGCCGTCATCAATGTTCCGCAGGCAAGGCAAATCGCCGCGGACTACATGACCGACGATATGGCTCGGACGCGCTTGGCCCGGCAGGGCTACGTGATCGTGCGGCAAGACCAACTCTTCACGCCGGCAGCCGCACAGCAGTGGGCTATCGCCAACGGGTACCAGCTGGTGCCGGAGGGCTGCTCGGTCCAGAAGAAGCGGCAGCGGAAGCAGAAGGTGGCCAAGTCCAAGGCCGAGGGAAGCGGGCCCGCGCCCGATGACCAGCCGGCCGAGGAGACCCCCGTGGACGACGCGTCCCCGGACGGCCCCGAGGCTCCAAACTCCGATGCCGACCAGCAGCCCGACGGGCAGGAGGCCGTGGTGGCCGAGTAGTCGTCACCCGTCTCTTTTTTGGAAACCATTCGCAACTATTCCGGCAACGGAATGGTGGCACGGAAGCTTCATACTTCCTGGTCGTGCTCCCCCACGACCCTTTTTTGTGCGTTTCTCATAGATCGATTCAACACATGATGTAAATGCAGAGTTTTTGTGCAATAATAGCGCGGTATGTTCCGCGATATTCTGCAAAAGCTCCAGTGGTTCATCTTCGAGAAATTACCGACCTATCCATGGAAGGATATCAGTGAGTGGGCGGTGGTTGGATTACTGGTGGTATCGCTCCTCTGGAAGGGCGGTAAGACGCTGGAGATAACGTGGATCCTCACGGCGGTCGCGTGGCTTGTTACCTTTGTCTGGTGGTGGGAGCGCCCGCGGGAAGACGCGGTGCCTCCTCTGCTCTGGTTGGGAGTCATCGCTTTCGCGTTACTTACCGTATTGAGTTACCTCTTTTCCACCACGGCGAATTACGGGTTAGATGAAGTGCTGCGTACGACGTCGCTCATCATGATCTTCCTGTGGGTCCTTCGTCGCTACCGCAATGAACAGGAACGCGAACGCTTTACGCGTCATTTGGCGGTTGCACTCGTTGGAGCAACGGTGGCAGCGGGGATCATCAGTGTTGCTGTCTATGCACTGCAGCCGGTGAACCGCATGGTGGGTACATTTTTCGATTACCGTTTCCATACGGATTACTGGCCCAATGCCTGGGCGGACTTCCTGCTTCTTTCCTGGCCGTTGGCGGCATGGTGGTTGGTGAATGAGAAGCGGTTCAGCAGGGGAGTATGCCTCTCATTACTCTTAGGCTTTCTGTTCGGTGTCCTTGCTCTGAGCTTTTCGCGCGGAGCAATGGTTGCCTTTGCCGGGCAATTGGTACTCTGGGGTTTGATTACATGGAGTGCCCGAGCGGGCAGAGTACTGGAGTGGCGTGCACATGCACTCAAAGCAGCTGTGGTTCTGTTGACGATTGCTGCCGTCTTCACGGCGAGCAATGCCCTGCGTGAGCGTAACTATCCGGTGCAGTCAGTGGAAGAGAAGGTGACGTTTACAGCACCGGAAGGCCGATCGTCCATTGGGGAACGTGCGCAGTTCTGGGGACAGGCAGCGGCACTATCGTTGCAGCGGCCTGTGTTGGGATGGGGTCCGTACAGCTTCCGGTTTGTGCAGCCAAGTATGGAGACGAATGTTCTGGCAACGTCCGACCATCCGCATAATGTCATTCTCAAGTATGCCGCGGAACGCGGATGGATCGCTGCACTCCTCTTCCTGGCACTTGTTGTAGCAGTCCTCTTTAAAACTGTTTGGCTCGATTGGACAGCGTATCGCTTAAAGCCCGTGGCGTTCCTCTTCTTGTCACTTGCAGGATTACTGGCGCATTCCATGATCGATTTCAATCTGCAGTTTGTGGGAATAGCACTTCCGTTCTGGATTTTCCTTGGTCTCCTGGCGTTAGAAGTTCCCTGGGAAAAGCGCAAAAACTTGAATAAAAAATTTGTACGTCTTACAGAAGTCACTCTCATATCTCTCATACTGATCGTAGCGGTGATCGAGGCACGTTCCATTCTCATTTCTTCCATGGGGCGCCACCTGGAGGCGCAGGGAAGGGGAGAGGAAGCGCTGCAGTGGTATCAGGAAGCACAGAATCAGTGGTTCAGCAGAGATATGCACCTAAGCCGAGCAAATATTTTGTACGGATTAGAGCGCTATGCGGAGGCATCGCAAGCGGTTGAAGACTATCTAAATGTGAATGAAAACGATGCCAGAGCGTGGAAGCTCCTAGGGGATATCACGTTCGCTGACGGGAATAGCTTTGATGCTGTTGGATACTTCGAAAAAGCTTTTGAGCTGGGGCACTGGAACGACATCGGTATCACGCGGTCGCTGGTGCGCGCTATGCTTGCCGCAGGAATGCGTCCGGAAGTTGATGCGCACCGCGATGAGTGGAAAGAGCTTCTGCAAACCTTTGTGGAAGCAATTCAGCACAACGCGCACTACATTGCTCTTTCTCCGAATGTAGAAGAATCCGTGGAGTTGGCGAATTTGTTCGCCAAGCTCTATCCCAAAGATGCGCCGCTCTATCAGGTGCTTGCAGCACGCGCGGATCATGCAGCCAAGATTGAACGGCAGCAAATTCTGGCGCGGCCACCGGGGTATCTGTGGTGAAGTGGAGGATTTCCTCTTGGCTTCTCCTGTGATTCCCGTGCTATACTGCCGCGCCCTTTTCCTTCTTTTTGTATGTCCCGTTACATGTCACGACATTGGTTATTACTACCGATTCTCCTTCTGCCGCTCATACTTCTCTCCTGCGGAGGAAAGGCTGTGGAAGAAGAAACTGAAGGTGATGTTCTGGATACAGAAGCAATCCAGATGGTCATGCCGCAGAACGGAAAGGCAGTGCATCCAAAGTACGGCACGGAACAGTGGTTTGCCTATGGAGCTATGGCAGGGGAAGCAGGAACACCTGCGAACGGTGTGGCGCAAGCGTACCGGTTTGATAGCGACATGTTCGTGCTCACGGTGCAGCTCAACATTGCTCCGGCGGAAGACGGTGTGTTCTATGAAGCATGGCTGACCGATGATTCCGGTGAGGATATGGTGTCTGCCGGACACCTGACGAATTACTTTGGCGATGCTCGCCATCAGGTCCTCTTTGAATCCGAGCGCGATCTACGCGACCACCTTGCAGTGGTCGTGACGCAAGAGATGGATGACGGCGATCCTACGCCAGCGCAGGTTGTTGCTCGGGGGCAGTTGAAGCCGACGCGACGGTAGGAGGAATATTTTCTGCTTCTACAGGAAGGACAGAAAATTCTTCCTTTTCAATAGTTATCATGTGACCGTCTGCTCGTCCATACCTGCCGATCACAATGCTCTGGACGTCACCTCTTGTTGTAAGATTAAGCTTATGTATGACTGCTCCGGAGGATGTTGCATTTAATGCTTCCAATTGAGCACGTGCAGCATCCGGAACCCGCGGATCTTCTGGCTTGATCTCAAGCATCGTAGTTTTTGGCGTTGCGTTCATGGGGATAAAAGGGGAAAGAGAAATACAAAAAACCCTCGCAGGGGTCTGGAGGGTGAGCAGTTTCTTCTCGTGGTATACGTACGTCAGCTCACCCTTGCCTGACAGAGCCAAGAGGAGAGAGGAGAGCAGTTGAGGACGTACGCGCTGTTCACAAAGACACTCTACCCCCGTGGAAAAATGTACGCAAGTTTCAACCGCCCTTGTCCTGCGCGCGAGGCGCGGAGTGGTGCGGAATGGATATTGGTCACGTGACCGATGCTGATGCTGCTCTTCCTACCGGACCGGCAGGCTCATCACCAGGCTAAGACAGAAGGTGGTGATGAGAAGCGCATGGGTGACCATGAGCTGAAGAGAAGCAGGATGTGAAATGTGCTTCACGATTCCACTCTACCGCTTTCTTTAGAAGCACGTCAGTATACGGATCAGCCCTTTGTGTTGTGATAAAACTTGACTACATTTTGTATTCAATAAGCAATGGATGTCCCCGAAAAAGAGAGAACTGTTCCAGGAGTAGGGTATACGACTACCTGGCGAGCAGTATGGGAAATGTATAGTTATCTATACATTCCACAGGCAATTATTGTACAAATAATTTGTTCAAGATAGTGTTTAAATCTCAGCTAATTGCTCCGTAGATGAGCTATCTAAAGCCATTTTTTGACGTAAACGCTGAAAATAAAAGCCGTCCATCAGTGCGAGCTCGCTCGCAGTAATGATGTTTGTACTTGATCCCATAGTAGAGAACTCCACGCCGTCCTCATCTTTGAAAAAGCACACGACTTCCACTACCGCACCAAAATCACCACCGGTAATCTTCCTCACGTGGTAGTCATCAAGTTTGAGTCCTTTTACAGAGGGGTAACGTTCTTGGAGCGCAAGGATCAGTGCGTTGTGCACTGCATCGACAGGGCCGTCGCCTGTTGCGCTCATTTCAATTTCCTGTAGTGGAGCATCTCCATTCACGTTCACAACGACTGTTGCGTTGGTAACGTCACCGTTTCCAACTTCGCTATCGTAGTTCCACTTTGTTTTCTGTACGGCAAAGTGTGGCTGAAATGCATCGATATCACGAAGAGCTCTCAGAACAAAAGATTCTGGCGCTTCCTGATAAGAAATACCCCTTTGGGCATCCTCTTTAAGAAGGTCGCGAAATCTTTGGGGGTGGTCATTTTGCAGCAGAAGTTCTTTCACAGAAAGGGAGAGTTGGGGATGGAGATTTACGAATTCCACCACGGTGGAGGCGCCAGCTTGATCACTTAAGAGTACAACGCGGTGGTTACCAAAACGGCACGGATCATCATGTTCGTACTGCTTCATTGCTCTTGTATGCATACCTGCTTTGTGCGCTTTTGCTCTATGACCGGTAGTTGGGGTTTCAGGGGCAATACTGTAGCCAAGAACACGAGCAACTTTGTGTGCTGTGGGAACAAGCAGAGAATGACGGTCCTCTGGAAGAATACTGTATCCAGCTGTGTACGCGGCATCCGTGAATTGTGCAATACCAGCCATACCCCCGCGTTCTGCTTTGCCTCCCCAGGTGAGGTGGTGGTG
>JBAYNS010000043.1:0-8114 GCA_041678625.1 Candidatus Peribacteraceae bacterium | reverse complement strand
TGCGGAGACGAGAACACAAAGTTCCCTCGATCTCCCCGGTATGTCAGGGAGCCTGGAACGCGGGCAGAGAGTGATCGTACACGGCACTCAAAGGGGATAGGACTCTTCTCTTGCGGAGGAGTGGCAATCCAGTGGATGTCCCGCAGTCCAATACTTGTGCAGTGGGTTTTGTTCGGTTCCTCCACAAGAAGACGGTTTTCTTTTGTATCCTTTGCCACAACTTCCAGAGGAATGCTGAGCCCTCCAACACCGATGCGCCGCTGTCCTACAGTGTAGAGAGGGAGCCCTTTATGCATTCCTACCACTGTGCCATCTTTCCGCACAATCTGGCCGGGAATCAGCGCGTTTTTTAAATAGCGCATGAGGAATTCCTTTGGGGATTTCTCCGGGAAGAAACAAATATTCTGGCTTTCGCGGTAACTCTGTTTCTCCAGCGGGACGCCAAATTTCTGCGCGAGCGCATACACCTCGCTCTTATGCATGGTGCCCAGAGGGAAAAGGGTCCGTGCCAGTTGTTCCTGTGTCAGGCGATACAGAAAGTAACTCTGGTCTTTCTCTGTATCCACAGCTTCCAGCAGGGAGCAACGGTGTGTTCCATCGGGCATTTCTTCTCGTGCGATACGCGCATAGTGGCCGGTGGCAACCATATCGCAACCGTTTTCATCGGCGCACTCCAGAAGGTATCGGTGCTTGAAGAAACGATTACAGTGTACGCAGGGATTGGGTGTTATACCGCTTCGATATCCTTCTAGAAAAGGGTCGACAACTTCCCGTTTGAATTCCTCTTGCAGATCGAGCATGAGCAGAGGAATGCCTAACTTCTCGGTAACGGTTTTAGCGCGGGCAATGCTTTGCGTGTTGCAGCATTTCGTCGGGAGAATTCTGGTTACGGCTGGTGCCAGTGGATCGTTCCACAATGTGAAACGTACACCGATAACGTCATGCCCCTGCTCCGTGAGCAGATGCGCTACCGTGCTCGAATCCACTCCGCCAGACATAGCTACCAGAATTCGCATAGGTACCTAGTGTACGGATGGTTGGAGGATCTCGACAGTATTCTTCCGTGCGCGTACCATGCAGACACTATGACTGACGATGCACTGCAAAAATTCATTGCTCACGCCCGATCCAAGGATATGGACCATGCAACTATTCGCATGCTCCTGCTTGCCAATGGTTGGAAAGATAAGGATGTCATGCGAGTCCTTTCGGCACAGGAGCTCGAAATGCCGATACCTCTGCCACCGGATACCGGTGGTGCGCGTGAGGCATTTGCACACTTGCTCGTCTTTGGTTTTCTGTACATCACGCTTATCAGCGTGATTGTTCTCTTTTTCACGTATATCAACCGCCTGTTCCCCGATCTGGCTCTGGAGCAGGCATACCTGCGGGATGCCGAACTTTCCAGTATCCGCAGATCGCTCGCGGCGATCATCGTCGGATTCCCGCTTCTTCTGTGGATGAGTCGTGCAATCGTGCGTGACATTGCACTGCACCCCGATCGTGCAGCAAGCGGCATACGCCGATGGCTTACGTATTTAACACTCCTCGTTACGTCGTCCAGTGTTGTAGGCACGCTCATCACGCTCATCTTCTTCTTACTGGAAGGGGAGCTCTCCGTCAGATTCCTCCTAAAGGTCTTTGTTGTCCTTACGCTTGCCGGCCTTACCTTTGCGTATTATTTCCTTTCGCTGCGCGTGGAACCCACAAGTGCAACTGCACGACGCGTACACCGTTCGTTTTTCGTCTGCGCAACGAGCGTTGTCATTGTTGCGATTGTATGGGGTGCGGTCATCATCGGTTCGCCAATGAAGGAGCGTGAGCGGAAGTTCGACGAACGTAGGGTAGAGGATTTGCGTGCGATCCAGCAGGAGGTTCTCTCCATTGTATACGGCGGTATGCAGTACGATCTTGCAGCAACCATGGTGCAGCAGATTCCGCAAACGCTGGATGATGTAGTTGTACAGGCGCGTCTCAAGCGTCTCAATACCATCGATCCACAGACGGGCGAACCGTATGGATATATCGTACTTAGCGAACGTGCCGTGAATCTCTGTGCAACGTTCAATTTTGAGCAAGAGTACGAGTATGACGTCTTCTGGAACCATCCGGCAGGGGAATACTGCTTTACGATTGACATCGTGACTGACAAGAATCGCTGAGCGGATGTGTTGTATGTTCTTCTCATCGGACACAATCCATTCTACGATACGCGCGTTTCATGATTGAAAAACTCAGAGCACTGGCAGATGAGCACCTGTCCCTGCAGGATCAGATGCGGGATGCGGATGTTCTTGCTAATCCCAAGAAGATTGCAAAGATTGGCAGACGCATTGCACAACTTGAACCACTGATTGCCCTTTTGCAGGAATACGATCGTTGCCAGGCTGCAGTGCAATCGGTGGAGGATGTGAAGGATGATCCCGAGCTTTTGACTCTTGCAGAAGAAGAAGCTGAACAGGCCCATAAGCGTATTGCGGAGCTGGAAAAAGAGATGAAACAGTTTCTGGTCCCCAAGGATCCTGATGACAACAAGAATGTCATTCTAGAGGTTCGTGCAGGAACAGGAGGAGAAGAAGCTGCCCTCTTTGCAGCGGAACTCCTGCGTATGTATTTGCGATATGCAGAGGAACAGGGATGGCGCACGGAACTCCTGAGCAAAGCGGAAGCAGACGGGGGTGGTATCAAAGAGGCAATCTGCAAGATTGATGGATCGGACGTATACGGCAAACTGAAATTCGAATCCGGCGCACACCGTGTGCAGCGCATTCCTGTAACGGAAAACAAGGGGCGTATACACACATCTGCTGCTACCGTGGCGATCCTGCCAGAAGCACAGGAAGTAGATATCACAATCAAGCCGGAAGATGTACGTGTGGATGTGTTCCGTTCGAGTGGTCCGGGGGGGCAGTCTGTGAATACCACAGATTCTGCCGTGCGCCTCACGCACGTACCAACGGGAACGGTGGTGTCGTGTCAGGATGAGAAGAGCCAACTCAAGAACAAGAACCGTGCCATGAGTATTCTGCGCAGTCGTCTTTATGTGTTGGAACAAGAGCGTCTGGCAAAAGAACGTGGGGATCTGCGTTCGGGGCAGATCGGATCGGGGGATCGCAGCGAGAAAATCCGCACCTATAATTTTCCGCAGGACCGAGTGACTGACCATCGGCTTGGGCAGAACTTTTCCAATCTGCCAGGGATTATGGAAGGGGGGATTGCGGAAATTGTCACTGCACTTACAGAAAGGAGCCAAGAAGAGAAATTGGCTCAAGCTGGGGCTAAATAATGTACTAAAAATGTATACAATTAAATGGTCTTCTTCGTAGGTCGCAAGTGTTTTACTGTGGTAACACGCTGTTCAATGAGCTCCTTTGTGCCAATATCGGCACGAAAACGCACAGGTCCTTCCACTTGTTCACAGAGCGACTGGGCAATGCTCTCTGCTTCCGTGAGGGTATCGGCAATGCCGACGATTCCCGCCGTACGCGAGCCGCCCAGATGCAGTGTGCCGTTCTCATCTTCGCTGATGTCACCAAAGAAGAGACGTGCGTTTGCAGGCATCGGAGGGAACCGTACGATTTGTCCTTTCTCTTCTTTTCCCTGAGGATAACTCTTGGGTGTGATGTATTTGCAGACGGTTGCTTTATGCTGAAAGGAAACCATTTCCTGATGCAGGTCTCCGTGCAGAATTCCCTGGCAGATCTCCACAAAGTCCGAGGAGAGGAGCGGCAGGATATTGAGTGCTTCCGGATCACCGAAGCGGGCGTTGTACTCAATCAGGCGGATACCATCTTTTACCACGATGAAACCGCCGTACAGAATACCTTTGAAAGGAGTGCTACATTCATCCATCAGCGCCTGCGCTGTAAGGCGGTTCAGCTCCTTTGCCCGTAGCAAATCTTCCGGTGACAGGAAGGGGAGAGAATGGTTTTCATCACTGTACGTTCCCATGCCACCGGTGTTGGGACCGGTATCTCCTTCATATGCCCGCTTGTGATCCTGCACAGCGGGCATATCCACTACCTGCGTTCCAGAGACAAAGCTGAGAAGGCTGAATTCGATACCTATGAGTTTTTCTTCAATCACTACCTGGCCGCATTCTGCAACACACTCTTTGGCGTATGCCACTCCCTCATCAATGGAGTGCACGTGCTCACCACTCACTTTCACTCCCTTGCCTCCTTTCAGGGCGTCGTACTTTACGACGAATTCCCCACCAATCTGTTCAATAAATTTGTACATATCGGAGCCCTGATTAGAGCGGAAAACTTTAAATTGTGGCGATGCATCTATGCCATGTTTTGCCAGGAGCTTACGGGTGAATCCTTTACTGGATTCGATTCTGGCAAGGGATTTGAGCGGAGCAACGGTTGGAATTCCGGCATCTTCTAAAACGTCTGCAAGCCCCGCACCAATGGGATCATCTGGTCCGATAATCGCCAAGTCAGGATTCACTTTTTTGGCTATATACAGGACTCCATCCAAATTCATGATGTCAGTGATTATCTGCTCGGATGCCAGTGCCCGGATTCCTGGATTGCGCGCCGGGCAGACAGAGATAATCTCCGGGCGCTGAGGACTGCGAGACAGGGCGTCGGCAATCGCGTGTCCACGAGCCGACGATGAGATGAGCAGAATCTTCATAGTTAGACGAGTGTCATCATACGGGTGGAGTCACCACCTTCGTCGGATTCGTTCAGAGGGTCGTTCTTGCGTGTGATATTGCGCGCTGCCCCGAGCTTGCGCAGGAGCGCAATATTCACTTCTGGTGTGGGGTAGCGGCAGGTAAAGCATCCTTCACTGAATCTCGTAATGTTCTTATTACCGTACTGGATGGATTTGTGCAGATCTTCGATGCTGCCATAGAAGAGTCCATCGGCTTTGATGAACTTTCGGATTTCCTCCACAGAATGATTGGCGGCAATGAGTTCCTGCTTAGTGGGTAGATCGATGCCGTAAGGATCGGGACAAACAATTGGCGGAGCAGCGGAGGCGAAATACACTTTTCGTGCTCCGGCTTCCCGCACAAGTTCCACGATTTTCTGGCTCGTGTTTCCACGAACGATGGAATCATCGACAAGCAAAACATTCTTGTCTTTAAATTCCAGTTCAATGGGATGCAGTTTAAAGTGGAGGCTGCGTTTGCGGAGCTGCTGACCTGGCATGATGAATGTGCGCATGATGTACCGGTTTTTGATCAGACCTTCGCGGTACCGAATCTTGAGTTTGCTTGCGAGTCCTGCTGCTACCGGTCTGCCGGTATCAGGAACGGGAATAACGGTATCGATCTTTATATTCGCTTTCTTGATCTGGTCTGCCAGATATTCGCCCATGCGAACGCGGGCTTTATACACATTAACACCATCGAGAGTGGAATCGGGAGCGGCAAGATACACCCATTCAAAAATACAGGGAGAGAGTTGCCCTTTGCGTATCTGTTTGCTGTGCAAGCGATTCTGGCGATCAATAAAAATAGCCTCGCCGGGTCGTACGTCGCGGATGAATTCAAATTCCAGCGCTTTGAATGCCGTGTTCTCCGAGGCGATGATGTACTCCTCTTTCATGCCGTATTTACGCTTGCCAAGCTGTAGTGGTCGGATGCCGTATGGATCGCGGAAACCCAGGATACCCTGGCCGCCAATGAGTGCCACAGCTGAGTAGGCGCCTTTGCAACGGCGGAATACATTACTGACAGCTCCAAAAACATGTTCGGGTGCCAGCTTTCCCTTTGGTCGCTGGTTGCGCAGGGCTACGGAGAACATATTCAGGAGTATTTCCGAATCGGAATTTGTATTCAGATGCCGGTACTCCTTTTCCGTCAGGAATGTGCGCAATTCCGGCGTATTGGTCAGGTTACCATTGTGCGCGAGTGCAATACCGAATGGTGTGGAAATAAAGAAGGGCTGTGCTTCGAATTCACTGGAACATCCTGCAGTCGGATAGCGCACGTGCCCAATGCCCATGGTGCCACGCAGGCGCTCGAGCGATTTCTGATGGAAAACATCGCGGACCATGCCATTCGCTTTCTTCAGATGAAATTGACTGTTGTATGTGATGATGCCTGCAGCATCCTGACCGCGGTGCTGGAGCATAATGAGGCCGTCGTAAAGGTCTTGGATAACATCACGAAAGCCAGAAACGGCGATAATACCGCACATACAAAAGTGGGGAAAATGGCACGGAAGAGGGATGTTTGTGATGGATGCCGAAAGAGCAAACAGTGGATGTGTTTTCCACGGAAGCATTTTACAGAGCACTTTGAATATCGCAAGCAGAGCGTGCACATAATGTGTGCTACGGTTACGCACATCGTTGTATCGCAATGTCCGTGCTACACTAGTGCTATGCATTCGTCCATTTCATTTGTGTACTCTCTGGCGCTGTGCATGAGTTGTGTTGCATGTACAACAACACAGCAGGAATCTGGAGATTGTCCGCAGCGTATCGGAAAGGAGCGCGATACGTGTTTCCATGAACGGGCGCTGGCAGAAAAATTGCCGGAACACTGCACAGCAATAAGTGCAGTGCAAACCAGAGAAACCTGTCTGTTCCAGTTGGCGGTACAAACGTGTAATCCTTCTCTGTGTACGGAATTGCAGAAATTCTTTCAGTCTGAAGAATGCAGAGAAGAAGTGTCGCTCAACACGGAGTGTTCGTCCGATTCGTCTCTAGAAGAAGAGTTTCCATTGCCGGGATTACGCAGTGACGATGAAACAGATTCCTGTGCGATGTTCGCGGGGGATGAACAGGATCACTGCTACCAGGCCGCTGCGGCGGAAGCGGGCGATCCGTTGCTTTGCGAGAAAGTCCGTGGCGAACGTTTTGTGCAGAGCGGAATCAATCCTCCACGGGACAAGTGCTATGCCATGGTTGCCGTCGCGCTGTGTAACCCGGTGATTTGTGATCACATTCAGGGAACGGATGATGTGATGACACCGGTCCTGTGCAAGCAGAAGATCTCACAGAAGTGCCCATAAGGGTATTGGACAAATAATAAAATATGATATATAATATATTTAGTGAACTCACACAAACAACAAAAACGATGCCAAGAAACAATTGGTCAATTACTAGAAGTGAACGATCCGGAGCTCTATGCCGATGTCTGGAAGCGTATGCGAGACTTGCCAGAGTTATTCGAAGCACTATCAGAGGATGATCGCAGAAGCCTGGAATTTGCCACACTGGAAGAATTGGTGAAGGCAGTGAACCTTCAGTGCAAAATTGCCATCGGTGTTGCGCACGATCCACGTCTGCGTGCACGTGAGGAACAGGCAGTGATCAATCTTATTGATAATCAGAGAAGGCAGGTAGATGAGGCTCTGGATGCTGCACAAGAGCGGCGTCGCAATGAAGAAACAGAGCGTATCGATACCGGGCAATCACGTCGTGATCAAAAGAATGCCGGCGAGGGGCATCGTACCAACATGGCAGGCCGGCGCCATGGCGGTTCCGGCGCTCGGTCTCTGCAGAAATTCTAAGCCTCTATTTTGTCTGCATTTGACGTTCCTTTGCACGGACGCAGTTTTGAATCAGGCTGGCAACAGTCATAGGACCAACGCCGCCGGGAACGGGCGTGATGGCGGAGGCGATTTCTTTCACTGCTTCAAAGTCTACATCTCCTTTCAGTCCTTCTTCCGTGCGGTTCATGCCGACATCAATCACCACTGCTCCGGGTTTGACCATGTCCGCGGTAATAAGATTGTGCTTGCCGACGGCAACGATCAGGATGTCCGCCTGCTTTGTGAAGAATGGCAGATCCTGCGTATGACGGTGGCAAACCGTCACCGTAGCTGAGCGGTTGAGAAGCATGATGGCAATGGGTTTCCCCACAGTATTGCTGCGGCCGACAATGACGGCATGTTTGCCTTCCACGGGAATCGCGTAGTGTTCCAGCAAGGCAATAATGCCTGAGGGCGTAGCAGGAGGCAGATGTTCGAATTCTTTGGAGAGGAACATCTTTCCCAAATTATATGCGTGAAAACCGTCGACATCCTTGTGGGGATCAATGGCGCGGATAACCTGTGGAACATACTTTTCCAAATGAGCAGGAAGAGGGAGCTGCACAATGAAGCCGGATACATCAGCATCGGCATTGAGTTCATCGACGGTGG
>JBAYNS010000042.1:0-8217 GCA_041678625.1 Candidatus Peribacteraceae bacterium | reverse complement strand
CATCTCCTTCTGCACCGGCGCGCAAATGATCCAAATTACAAAACCATCCATAAGCTTTGGTGGCGGTATCTTCAAGCATAGAGGCATCATCAATGATGATGTGGGCGCGCTCATCAAGCGCGCCATGTGCGCAATGTTCCGGATCTGCAAGAAACTGCAGAAGTTGCCGATGATCAAGCAGAAGAACGGAGGGGGGATCATTGAACTGATCACGGTATGCCGGGGACCGGTCCGTGCAAGCCAGTTTGCCGTTCCAGATGGAGTACTCTTCACCATGGAGCCGCACGGAGCACTGGGTTTCCGGCTCAAACCACGCCATTTTCAGTGCCAGGGTTCCTTCATCTGCCGTAAAGGATTTTTGGGCAGCAAACAAAGCAGCAGCATCCAAATCCAACAAATGCTCAGGAGGAGAAAGTACGCATACGCCATCGGGAATGGCAATGCGACGGAGAGTCGCATCTAAATTTTTCACGGCGATCCAATGAACAGTATGAGGATCCTTTGTCGTTGCAGTAAGTAATTGCTGAAGTGTGGTGGGATTCAGTGGTTCTTCAACTAAAGAAAGCGTTCCCTGCTCAGGTTTATGGAATACTGCATTGGAAAGCTGGGAATCATGAACCGGTGGTACAGGGGCAGAGCCGGGGAGAGAAAGCCAGTGCGGGGTAGAAGTTGCAGTCGGCTGTGGTAGCGCCTGGAATAAGCGCTGGTACCCTGGAGCACTCTTCTCCATGATAGTTTGTGCTACTTCGTAGAGCTCATGCGGCAGTTCCAGGAACCGTTCCCAACACCGGCTTAAGAGCTCCAGTGTCGCGTTCACATCCCCCATTGCCCGGTGCACAGGTTCGTGTTTCAGATTCAGAACGGTGCTGACGTACCCGAGCGAGTAGCTCAGGAGTTCAGGGAAAACGAGAGATGCCACCATAGATGTGTCAATCCATGGGTGCTGAGAGAGGTCGATTCCTTCTCCGCGGAGCATACGAATATCAAAACCGACATTCTGTCCTACGATAATCGCATCGTCTCCGATGATCTTGAGAATCTCGTCACGTTTCTCCTCCAGTGTTGGCTGGTCTTTTAGATCAGAAGGGCGGATACGCGTGAGCACCTGAACGGTCTCTGGAATTTCTGTTGGAATCGAAAACAACTGTTCGTATTGCGCAACAGTCTTACCGTTCTCTATACGCACGGCGGCAAATTCGATAACGCGATTCACACGGGGCACAAGCCCAGTTGTTTCCGTGTCGAGCACAACGAGGGGGATGGCGGGCAGTTTCACAGCCCGATATTAAGCGTCTTCGCACATTCCGTCACTCCTTCTTTTCCTCTTCTGTGGAAGCATCCGCAGGAGTTTCTATCGGTTCGGCAACTTCCTCTGTTGGGGCAGCGGAAGGCTGATCCTCCTGAACCGGCTCCTGAGCAGGGGCGGGCTCTTTGTCAGGAGCTTCTTTTTCTGCAGCAGCTTCCTGCTCCTCCTTCGGCTCGTTCTCCTTTTTCTTCTTGGTCACCCTTGTCTTTAGTTTTTTCTTCTGCGCCCCACCATCGTCACTGAGAATTTTTTCTTCACTCTCCTCCGGAGGAGGCGCTTCTCCCACTTCAATTTCATCCACACTCTGACCACGGAGTTCAGCAAGCTTCGCCTTAAAAGCTGGCAATTCCTCGTAGTTGTACATATCAAGTTCATATCCGGTGAGCTCTGTTGCCAGGCGGATATTCTGCCCCTTCTTTCCGATAGCCATCGGACGCTGAGCTTCTTCCACAAAAACAGCGGCACGCTTCTTGATCCTATGACCTTCTTCGTCAACATGTTCCTGATCGTTGACGATAATAACAGCAGAAATTGCTGCTGGTTGAAGAGCAGTGGATATAAGGCGGATCGGATCATCAGACCATTCGATCATATCAACACGCTCGCCGTTGATCTCTTCCATTACCGCCTGGATGCGTACGCCTTTCTGTCCCACACAAGCGCCGATGGGATCAATACGCGGGTCCGAACTGGCTACGGCAACCTTGCTGCGGAAACCAGCATCGCGTGCAATGGCACGGATCTGTACATCGCCGTTGCGCACTTCCGGGATCTCCAATTCCAGAAGTTTGTGAATCAAGGCGGGGTGTGTTCGTGAGATGCGCAGCTGAGGCCCTTTCCCGGTGAGTTCCACTGTAGCCAAGTAAACGCGGAGACGTTTACCAGTGTAGTAATGTTCGCCGGGAATCTGTTCACGCCACGGAAGTGAAACGGTCATTCCTTCAATTTCCAATGTGACCCAGTTGGGTTCCACTTTCGTCACGGTGGCAGTGAGCAACTCCTCTTCACGGTCTTTGAACATCTCGTACAAACTCTGCTTCTCTGCCTCCTGCAGTTTCTGCAGGATAACCTGCTTGGCAGCCTGTGCAGCGATGCGTCCATATTCCACAGGGGTCACATCAATTTCGATTTCATCGCCGAGGTCCGCACCGGCGCGAATCTTCTTGGCGTCGGCCAGACTAATTTCAAAGTTATCGTTCTCCACATCATCCACCACCTCCTTCACCAGAAGAATTGTAGGCATATCACGCCCCTCTTCCAGATCTACGCGAATTTCCTGCTCCTTATTCCCAAAGTCCTTACGGTACGCCGTAGCAATTGCTTGCTTAACGGCTTCCAGAACCTGCACGGGGTTCACGTTTTTCTCCGAACAAATCTGGTTAATGGCGGCGATGAAGGAAGCTTTCATAGTGACAGGTGGTAATAAAGACGGAGTAAGAAAAAATCACCGTTCTCAACATGGAAGAACAGTGTGAATACTACAAGTCAAACGTCACCAATAGTATACAGCATATCTTGCAAGGTGCAATCTTTTCTTGTGGTCTTTCTTTCCCTATACAGGAGCCTCAGGAGCGGATCTTTGGTAGAATGCGCAGGTGGTTATTTTTGCATTCACATGCCTCCTGAGTTTTGCGGGGAGTTTGCTCACCGCTCATCTCATTGATACCTATCTTCTGGAGCGCATTTCCATCCTTGGTAGCTTTTTGGGTTTTGAGCGATCGTACAACCAAGGCATTGCCTGGGGGGTTCAATTACCTGCGCAATCTATTCTTATTCTCATCGCTCTGCTCCTTATGGGGTGGTACGCATGGAGCACCGCCCGTACACGGATGAGCCAAGCGGGATTTGGCCTCATACTTGGTGGAGCACTTGCAAACGTTGTTGACCGGTTTCCTGATGGTCTGGTGACAGACATGATTCAGGTGGGGGCATTCCCTGTTTTCAATGTGGCAGACAGTTGTATTACGGTTGGTCTGGGATTATTGCTGCTAGAGATAGTCTTGAAAGAGAAAAAGAAAAAGAAAACGGTCAATGAAGCAGAATCTCTGCAAGATTCATGACTTCTTGCTTTGTGCCCGTAATTTGCCATCTTATTGTATTTGTTGCCAATATCATTGCGCTACAATGACCTCCTCAGGCTTTAGTTATTCTCAGAATATATGGATATTCGTTATTACATTCAGGGAGGTCAGGCATTGCGCGGAGATGTGCACATCAGTGGTTCCAAGAATGCTGTTCTTCCGCTCATAGCAGGAAGCCTGCTCTGCAACGGAGAAACTGTGCTGCACAATGTACCGGATCTGCGGGATGTACGTTCTCTGCTGGAAGTTCTGGAGTTTCTTGGAGCGGAAACATCATTCCAGGAAGGAACGATTCGCATTCGAACGCACAGTGTGCAGAGTAAGTTGATCCCCACGGAGTACGTAGGAAAACTCCGCGGTTCTATTGTGCTTCTTGGCCCCATGCTCGCGCGTTTTGGCGTGGTAGAAATGGCATACCCCGGCGGATGTGTTCTGGGGAAAAGATCCGTACATGCGCACATTGATGCACTCACACAGTTGGGAGCGGAAGATACGAGTACAAATGAAGTGTTACATCTGCAGGGGGCGCTTAAACCGGGGATCATCATCCTGCCGGAATTCTCCGTTACTGCCACAGAAAATGCCATTCTTGCTGCAGCAATTCTCCCCGGAGAAACGCGCATCGAACTGGCTGCGGCAGAACCGCATGTTCAGGACGTGTGTCGTTTAGTGCAAGCTATGGGTGCAGAGGTGGAAGGCATCGGAACACACACACTCATGATCCGGGGAACGCCCCATTTACGTTGTGTGGAACACACGGTGATAACGGATTATCTGGAAGCCGGAGCGCTGACAGTTGCAGCACTGGTAACGGGTGGCAAAGTGAGAATTCATGGCGCAGAAGAAACGCATCTCATTTCCTTCCTCAAGACGATTAGCAGTATGGGTGGTATTTGGAAATATGACGACAAGGAGAAAATCCTCTTCGTTGATGGAGAACTTTCCTCCCTACTCCCCGCAACAGTACAGACCAATATCTTCCCAGGATTCCCCACAGACCTTCTCCCCCCGATGGGCGTGATCATGACACAAGCAAAAGGAGTGAGCCGTGTCTTCGAACGATTGTACGAGGGGCGGATGGCATATCTGTATGAAATGGAAAAAATGGGAGCGCACATTGAAGTACTCAATGCGCATCAGGCGCTTATTATCGGACCATGCATTTTGCGTGGCCGGACAGTCGCCAGTAATGACATTCGGGCGGGAGCAGCCATGGTGCTTGCCGGTCTCTGTGCAGAAGGAGAAACCATTGTGACGGATGTCCGTTACATCGAACGTGGCTATGATCGTCTGCACGAAAAACTTCAGAAACTCGGGGCAAAAATAGAGCGAGTAGAAGTAGAATAAGATGGCTGACTCTGAAAAAAGAGATTCAGCGCATCTATTAGGTTTGCTCAATACTCGGACACTTCCTACTTGCACTTTTTGAGTCCTTCACTACCATTTCTGCGTTATGCTTACATTTACTTTACTGGGCGGTTCAGCAATCCATTGTGTTAATGGCAGCAAAGCCCTTCTGGTTTTCCCGCCAAAACCAGGAAGTGACAAAGAAATTACACTTCTTGCACATCCGGAAGAAGCACCATCTGAGGGTGTGATTTCCTGGCCGGGAGAATACGATTTTAGCGGAGTGGCAATTCGGGGTATCGGTCACGGGGAAGGAGCAGCGGTATCGTATGCAGTGGAAATTGAAGGAGTACGATGTGCATTTTTTGCAGCTCCTCTGCACGATTGGACAGATTATGAGCTCGAACTCCTTGGCGATATTGATGTACTGTTTATTCCCGCAGACGACGTGAAATTGGCGCAGAAGCTGATTGACCAGATCGATCCACGGGTCCTTTGTCCTCTACTATCTAAAGATGCGCAGATCTTCGAAGAAGTGCTGAAAGTGTGCGGTGCACAAGACAAAGAATCAGTGGATGAATACAAGGTTAAAGGAAGAGGAAGTCTGCCCGTAGAAGGCAGAGATGTGGTTATCCTGAAGGCGCAGAAAGGCTAAATGATCGGAACTCAATACTGCATACTCTGCTTCCATAGCAGGCCTTTCCGCCGTATCCTTTTGCCGTGGTCCCATAGTTTCCGCCTTCGCCCCGCGTTCGCGGGGCTACGGTGGGCAAGCAATGGATCTCCTCTGCTCCTGTAGTTCAATGGATAGAACAATCCTCTCCTAAGGGATAAATGCAGGTTCGATTCCTGCCGGGAGCACCATCCAGTCAAGTTTTGAACTTTTGGCGTTTGAAGTCGCTATACTCAAAATAATGAATATCAAATACTCGGTCATTACTCAGGCTAGCGATATTGATGTACTGAGAGGGAAAACCTCCCAATTCAAAAATTTTAATGTTCGTTATGATGAAGAAACACTGAATTACCTCAAGACTCATTTGGCCGATGAGGATAGTCTGTACTTGGTAGCAAAAGAGGGTGACGCATTTGCCGGATTTTGTTCAATCGATTCTGACTGGTGGGAAGATAATTACTTTTTCTTGCGTGAAATTTTTGTTGAACCAGCATTCCAACAGAGGGGCATTGGTATTGAACTAATGCAACGATGCATTACTCATGCGAAGAAAATGGAGGCGACAGGAGTTGTGACAGAAACTGCATTTGAAAATCTACCTATGCAGAAGTTATGTGTGAAATGTGGTTTTATTGAATGGGAGAATCCTCAATGGAAGGAAGGTATTACTTATAAGCTTTTATTCTGAATTTTTAGTCTTGGTACAACAAAAACCAACGTCCAATAAATAGAAAAACCCTAGTCACCATTCAACTCTGTTCTTTATGGCTTCACCTTAAAGAACCAATTGCAAATCCTTTGCCATTGCCTGTACTGCTTTACGTGCAGCATCCTGCCAGTCTTTTCCTGTGCTTGCGAAGATGATTCCCCGCGAAGAATTCACAATTGCTCCCGTGCCATCCGCAAGAAAGCCCGGTTTGCAATCTGCTGCGCCTCCGCCCTGCACACCGTATCCCGGAATCAGAATAGGGCAGTGTGGCATAAGGGTGCGCAGGTATTTGAGTTCCTCAGGATACGTCGCGCCGACTACTGCTCCCACACAAGAGAAGCTCGTCTCTGGGCCCAAACATTCCTGCCCCCAGCCTTCCACAAGTTGTGCCATGTGTTCGTGCACAACTTCATCGCCTACAGGCAAGTCCTGCAGATCACCGGAGCTGGGGTTACTCGTCTTCACGAGCACGAAGATACCTTTGTCATTCTTCATACAACGTTCAATAAAAGGCTTTACACCGTCTGAGCCGAGGTAGGGCGATACGGTCAATGCATCAATGGGGCTCAGCTCATTCAAGTACGCCTCCGCGTATGCATCACATGTCGAACCAATATCATTCCTCTTCCCATCTGCAATGACCAGAAGTCCTTGTTCTTTAGCGTAAGCACAGACTTCCCAGAACACTTTCATTCCTTCCCATCCCAGAAGTTCAAAGTACGCCATCTGCGGTTTTACGCAGGCGGCAGTGTCCTTCACTGCGTCAATAATTCCTTTGCAGAAAGTGAGAACCCCCTCAGGATCTTTATTGATCCCTTTAGGGAGTTTGGCAATATTCGGGTCCAAACCAACACAGATGGGAGCTTTTGCTTTGGATGCGGCTGTGAGGGAGTCGGCAAAGTGCATCGGTATAATCGTAGCGGAAATTCATAGATGTTCGCTATGGCTAATCCAGCCATATTTCCATTTCGTCCAAAAGAGAGATGAATTGCAAAGATGACCATGGCCATGCATCTGGATCCTTGGTTAGGTTGTGTTTAAAAGCATTGTATTGAACGTAGGAGAGAGCATTGGCACGTTGGGTGCCATCACGTATGAGTTCGTCGTGGAAACCGTTGTGCCATCCTGAAAATTGATGATCAATCGCCGGGGTATCCGAACCCCGGCTGCGGGTTTTGGAGTCATTTATATCTATGGTATTCGAATCCCGATTGCAAGTTGGGAGGCAATTCATGCCATTCTCTGCAGCTCGGGTTCGATTACCTTGAGGGTTATTCATATCACCAACCGTAGCTCGGGTTCGATTACCCACATCACCAACCGTAGCTCGGGTTCGTTTACCCGAGCTGTTATCCGAGCGATCCAGAAAACACCGAATGTCCTTTGAGCTATTCCTTTTAAATGAATGCATGAATGCGCTCAATCCATCTGGACCTGGACGTAGCACCAAATGCATATGATCCGGTAATATACAGAACGCGAAAAGCTCCGCTTTCTGGAGATTTCTTGTCATCACCAAGTTATCAATCAGGATTTCCGGCACACCGGGCCATGTGCACCATGGAAGTTTATTTTTTGTATTCGTTGTGACATGGAAGGTGCCTTGTTGGAGGATGCGTTGCTTTGTCATACCCCAATGTTCTGCCGATACTGCAGAGCTTCTGCGATGTGCGATGTTTCAATATTTTTATTTCCGGCGAGATCTGCAATGGTACGTGCCACTTTGATAATTCGATGATAACTGCGAACAGAAAGATCCATCTGCGTAGCGGCGCGGCTCAGAAGAGTGGTGGCTTCTTTGGAGAGCGGACAGAGTTCATCAATATGCTTCACGCCCATCTCTTTATTTGTTGCAATGGCAAGGCCACTGAAACGCTGAGCTTGAACACGGCGCGCTTGCAGTACGCGTTCCAGAATTTGCGCGCTTGTTTCGATGTTCTTTTGTGGAGCACGCTGCAAGTCTTCTATAGGAACCGGCTGCACATCAATTGTCAGATCAATACGGTCGAGCAATGGCGCGGAAATACGCCGCTGGATGTGCTTGGCTGATCCGGCACTCCACTGTGGCGGATTCATCGCCGCAACCATAATAAAGTCT
>JBAYNS010000041.1:0-8393 GCA_041678625.1 Candidatus Peribacteraceae bacterium | reverse complement strand
AGGGAACAGTGCTGCAAACCATTACAGAGACGGAGGCAGACATTGCGCGTCTAGCAGAGGAAATGTGTACTACACAAAAGAATCTTGCACAAATCGAAGGAGAACTGGAGCGCGCCACGGCTGGAGCGGCAACGATGCGGATTGAAACAGGTGGCAACCTATTAACTTTGCATTATGAGCGCATGCCGGAGGGCATCCGTGCCATCTTGATGGTTGACGGGGGAGATCCCAATGAATCTATTTCTCTTGCTGCCGGAACACATTCCGTTGGATTCGGTATACCAACGCATTGGGGGCGCCGCATTATCGAGGTGGGATTGCAGATCCGGGAAATTTCCACCGGTGCGATACTGCATACAACGTCCACATATGCTTGCCAATTGGGCCGAGTCATTGGAGGAGCAGACAGTGGAACTATTGAACTTGGAGGAACAGCATCCAGCGGGAAGGACGCCAGCGTTCTGGAAGCGGAACGCGACATGGTCACTCAGCGACTCTCTACGCTCGAAGCAGAGATTTTAACGGCGCAGGAAACACTGGCAGCTAATCGAGAACAGGATCGTGTACTAACGGAACAACTTGCTCTGTATGAAGGAGTGCCAACCGTGGAGGAAAAAGCACAAGAACATATCGAGAGTGTTTACAGAGCTTCCGAAGCCATCCGCACATGGAAAACAGTGACACTTGCAGAAACAGTGGCATTGACGGATGGCGTGGATCAACTGGCACAGGAGTACGCGAATCTCTCTGCGCTGACAGCTCAATTCACAACCAGCGTCAACACACTGCAGCCGCTCCTTGCAGGAGAACATGCCAATGCGGCTCTGCAGAACAATGTACAGATCGTCATGGCAACGCTCGAAACGCATGTGCGCAATTGGCAGGAACGCAGTGATCAGTATGTACAAATCGTGCAGTCGGCCATGGAAGAGGCCATGCGACCACGAACAGATACACTCAGCTTCGCTGATCCTCTCTCTACGACTGATGGAAGAGATCCCTCCATGGATTTCGCGCTTGCCGAACTCGGAGGCAGTGCGAGCATAAAGAGCTGGCTGGGAGACCGCGCGAACCCTGGGAATCTCTCATCCAATGAAGAAGGAAATATTCTGAGTGCCGAAGGCAGCGTAGTCTCTTTGGATCTGCATCAGGCAAATTCGATCATCTCTACATTTGAAACGACATTGCAAATGCAGAATGGAGGCGGCGCGACGATCGGTTTTTTCCGGGGCAGTACACTGATCAGCCAACAGGAAGCGGCATCCGGAGACACCGTGACTTTCGAGAATGCCGATGGAATCACCGGCGTTATCATCCGGCCGCATGACACCAGCGATACGGTTATGCTCACAGGCACAGCAGTAACGGGTATGACTGGAGATACGCAAGCCGAGGCTGAAGAGCTCTCCTCTGGATCCAACAAATGGATCGGCCTCTACGCTGCTCCTGCCTGGGCATCAGGCGAAGAATTCAATTACATCGAAACAGGATTGGCACATGATGCAGATTACAGCTGGTCTACAACAAAGCCGGTCAGCGGTTTGCCGATGATGCCCAACGCGATGGGCAGCGCTACGGAGTATCGGAATTTTACCGTTACGGGACACAATGGATCTGTACACATTGATGGAGTGTTCTACATCAATGAAGAGGGGCTTCACGCTCTGCCCAGTGACTACTATACCCAGGAGAATGCGCAATCAGTGACCGTTCATGCCGGCGGTCCCAAATTCCTGGCATTCCGTGTACTGGGTAGAGGAGATTACCATTTCAATATTAGCCAGGGAGGTACACGTGAAGCGGTTGCACCGCCGGAAGGAATGGTGCTGCAGCCCAACATTCTTGCATTCTTCACGCAGCATTGCGGTCAAGAGGGCTTCCGTGACCCCATTCTGGAAATTAACCAGCAACATCGCCCCATTCTCTCGGGCGCTATGCACCTGGTTGCAAATATTCAGAATATTGGAAGCGGCGGTGGGGAAGTAACGGTGGGCGTCTACTACGGTTACACCGGCACAACACAGGATCGGCTGGTCAGTACATTCACTACCAGCTTCGATTCCAATCAGATGAAAGGTTTCTACGCGAACTTTGATAATCCACAGGGAGGAGAGGGTGATTATCCCGTTGTGACGATTTGCGCGGTCATGCCGGATGGAACGGAAGTGACCACATCCTCTGGAGGAGGACGGTATCACTCGATGGACCAAAGAGTGGCGCTGCCGAAGGATAAGACAACAGACGAGGACGGTAACTACACAGGAGGATTTACATACGTCTCTGTTCCACGTTCGCTGGAGGGATTGGAGCGTGAATTGCGCATCGCAACCATAGCAATGAAATCGGCTGAGGAGCGCGGAGACACCAGTAGGGATTACGAAGGATATGTAGCCTCATGTAATGCCGCAGTGCATGCTTCTCTTGCTGCACTCCTGCAACAGTCCATTGTTGTGCAAGCGGACACACCGGAGGAGATCGCTCAGCTTCAGCAGGAAATTGCAACAGCAGGAATGACGCTGGAGGAACAATTGCTCGCAGCCGGTTTGAGCGCCGGGACTCTTACCGAAGGAGAGTATTACGCGGAGCTGGAAAGAATGTTCTCCGGCGTGGAAATCGGAGGTATCCAGGTGGAGAACATGAATATCATGGATACCATACGCAGTGCCGTAGCTGCACGCGGAGAGAGTGCGCTCTTTGCGGAAACGCAAGGCTGGTACGACCCCAACGTTTCCACAGAAGCACTAAATGCAATCAATGTTCGGCATGACAGTTTTGTCGGCAAAATCTTCAAAGGATTACTGCAACAGCTGCAACAAGCTGATGGGAATGGTCAGGAACAATGCAGATTGGCAGCAGTGGTTGAAGCAGTAACAGCTATTCCGGCAGAGAAGATCCTTGCAGCCATGAATATCCATGACCCCTTACGCATGCATGATCTCTTCTTTTCCGCAGGGTACGGGAGTATTTTCCTTACCGAACCCATGACTGCTAACGCCACAGCACAGGTTCTTGCTACAAACGTTGCTATAGTTGATGGTTCCGTCCGTATTCGGTTTGATGTTGTACCGGATGGCCGGGAGCTTACTTCTGTAAAAGTGTACAACGCCACAACAGGCGAGGAGTACAGCGGCACACGCCACACCACATTTATTCTGATCCCGCTGGATCGGCTTGCTATGAGTGCAGAGAATCTGCAGTTTGATGTTAGAGCATCCTTTGCAGATGGAAGTACGGTGGAGAAGGTGACGGAGGGGATGAATCTAAGTGGGTATGTGGGCGTCGTGAGTCCGGAACATTTTTCGGATAATCCGGTAGAGAACGAAATTTTAAATAAAATTGCACAGCATTTACCGGTGGATACATCAAATAGTTGGTTCAACTACCTTGAATCTCCCGATCATAAAGGGGTCACTCTGAATGCTGTTGATTTGAATTATGGAACAGTAGGTGAGGATAGAGATGCAACAATCTATGCAGTTGATAGCGGTGTTGTTCACAAAATCTATAAAAGCGGCGATGTAACCATTCTAGTGTTGCGTCACTCATTATCATCCGGGCAAACGTGGGATTCTGTATGCATGCATATGCCGATGGTTGAACATGTTGATAATCCAGGCATATGGGATTTGACGGATAGTAGTGGTGGTGTAATTGCGGTATTAAAACAAGGGGATAGAGTCAACGCTGGACAAGCTATCGCGGCGAATGGCAAAGAAGGAACTAGTGGAGAACATGTGCATTTTGAAGCGCATACGGGAGATTGGCGATCATCATCGGCAATTAATCTCGACAGTATGCTGCGTTCGAATGGTATTGTCTCCAAGATTAATGCTGGTAACAAAAGCTTGTATGAAGTGAGCTTTAATGCGGATCTCCGCCAGTGGGTGAATGAAGTTGATCGTGTGATCGCCTACGTTCCAAGCGGTAACTCGCTTGCAGATGCCTATACGGTTGCGTGGGAGGAGGGAAAGAGTGTTGAGGAGATGGAAAGAGTAATTTGGAAGAAGGTTGTAGAAGAAGAATACCCAGATGGCATTTTTAGATGGAGATCAGCAGAAGACGATTCAAAGATATGGGATGGTGAGAAATGGATTTTTTCCGCTTCAGTCTAATGAAAAATATTTCAATAATCACAATCGCTTTCGCTTTACTTGCTTGGTTTGTTCCTGCGAATGCCGCTATGGAAAAGGAATACTGCGATTCCACTGTTGGTTATTGCCTTGATCTTCCACAAGATTTTGCGAATTCATCTTGGAAACCAGCAATAAGTGCAAATGGCAAGGAAGCTACGCATGTAGCCTCTAATGGCTTACATACTGATGATGCAGAAGCATTGTACATTGCAGTTTATCATAATCAGGGTGTTTGTAATTATACTTATCTCGGTAATTTCCAAGAAGAAATGACCTATTTATCGGAAGTAGGAGACAAGACGCAATGGGCGTTCGTTCCTATATTTAACTACAACGACTGGTTCCCTGATGCTGTTTGTCCTGCTGCGCGTGGTGAATGCACAGATAAAGAATATTCATTGGGCACATGCGTTACCGATGCAGCTACTTATGCATTCTGTTCACAGAAGGACGATAAAGTTGTGTTCATTTGTCTAGAGCAGCAAAAGAATAATCTTGAACTCGCAGAACAAATCTTCTCAACTTTCCGTTGGACTGAGGAAGAGGAAGAGCAAACCCCTGCCATCCAATACCTCCTTGATAATAATATCGCCTCCGGCTATCCGGATGGCACCTTCCGCCCGGAGAACTCTATCAACCGTGCAGAGTTCACCAAAATTATCGTGGGAGCCACGCATGAAAAAGACCAGATAGGAGAATGTATAATGCTCAGTTCAGTAACACCATTCCCTGATGTTGCCGTGGAAGATTGGTTCATGCCCTATACCTGCACTGCACGGCGTTTTGGCATTATGGATGGCTATCCGGATGGCTCTTTTAAGCCTGCGCAGAATGTGAATACTGCAGAGGCGGCAAAGATTGTTGTAGGTGCTTTTGAACTTGAGACAGAAGCTGGTAATTACGAGAATTGGTATACGCCGTACGTCAATGCACTTCATTCCCTGGATGCTCTGCCTGCTTCTACCCAAGACCCCGCACATCTGCTTACGCGCGGAGAAATGGCGGAGATAATCTATCGAGTACGCACCAATGCACCTGCAGAGAAATCGCAGACCAATGAGACATCCAATAGAATTTCAACAGGCAATACTGCTTCATTGCCGTTTACCTTCCCGATGGATGCTTCGTGGGAGGAAGAATGGAATTTCTATCAAAAAACTAACCCCGAGTGGACAGAGGAAAACAGCGAACCTCTTACCATCGAACCGGACATGAGCAGAGTGGAATACAAAGAAGAATCAAGTGCAGATTTCTCTAATGTACTCCGCGTTCATTATCCGGCGGGCTCTGCGAGCCCATTTATTGCTCATTACTACGATAAGCCATTAGGTGGTGTAAGTTCCATAGTAACGGGTGACATAAACCCGCAGGATCGATTAGTACTGCGATACTACGTTCGTGTGCCGGAGGATTTTGATTTTGTACGTGGAGGGACACTCCCAGGTATCATGGGTGGTCTGACAAATGCGCAGTACGGCTCCATGGGCGCATCGTATATGTATGTTAAACCAACCTGGGATGATCGTGGCACCATCGGCGTGCTGGGAAATTTTGATGACAACGATCGCAGTCGTGGCTTGTTATCGTCATATGCCACATTGGAGGCAGATGGCGCATGGCATGAGGTTGTTCTTGATGCCACGCTCAATACTGTTCCTTCAAGTCGTATGAATGGCAGATTGGATGTGTACTATGACGGAGAAAGAATTATTACTGACGACGCAATCCGTTTTCGAACAAGTACTGAGCATCAATGGGAAGGTATGAATTTCACCTCATGTTTTGGTGGCCTTTCCATGGCATCCGTTACTCCAAAAGATCAATACATTGATTTTGCCGGGTTCACGTTGAATAACAGATCGTTCTAGCAAAACAATAAATAGTCGTACTGCTTCTTGTTCGCGGGAAATGGCGGAGATCATCTACAGGGTGCGTAATCGCTGAGTGGCGCGCAGTGCTCAAGAATAACTGTTCTTATCAGATCCTTTCCATGGCAAACCATCAAATAAACCAAATGTATCTTCATCTGCACCTTCGTTATATTCACAGGTATTTCCTACATCCTCTTCCAGAGGATGAATGAAATCCGGATGCCCCAGAGGAATTTCTCCACATGGTCCTAATACTTCCTGTACCAATTGCCGAGTTTCTTCTACCAGATCGGCAGGAATGCTGACAGCAGCTATAAAACTTACATCTCTCACAGGTTCCAAAGTGCCATCATCCAAACCGTCGTCGGTGCGTTGAACCGATACATTGACAGGAATATCCTGGTCAAGAAGAGCGTTTTCCAGGTCATTTGCTAGCGTATCTTCTACACAATCCGCTTCCGGTTCCTCCTCTTTCATACGAGCGACAACATCGTGAGCCAGAGCGAATTGAAAACACAGAGTAGCCTCCGGTTCATCTTCGAGGATATCTTCAGGGTCTTCCATAATCTTACGTATTCAGGGTGCCTTCTCCGTACAGGATATCTTCCTGTGGGTGGCGGTACAGGGGAGTATTAAGGCGTTTCTGGTCAAAGATGTGCCCAAGGATACCAATGGAACGCCCCAGAGCAAACAGACCGTTTAAGTATCCTACGTCAAAGAAGCTGGCGCGGATGTCTTCCGGCAATTGCGGCAAGAGTATGTCCACCAAAGAGACGCCGATGAGCCCGTCCACATTCAGAATCAGATTGGGCTTTTTCCCGGTGGTGATGCGTTCCACTTCCAGCGCGTACCGCGTGAGCGGGATGTCCGTGAAGTTCTTGGTAACGTAGGCAAGCAGTGTCTGCACGCGGGAATCGGGGTTGTGTACGCTCTTGATCTTGTGCCCGATGCCGGGGATGCGTTCGCCTTTGGTTTTCATTTCTTCCACAAATTGCTGAGGTGTAAGTCCCCGCGTCTGCGCATCGTGGAACGTCTGCGCAGCGCTATCCACCGCGCCGCCGAACCGCGGCCCGATGGTGAGCAGGCCCGAGCAGAGTGCGCTGACGGTATCTCTGGCAGCGCTGGCTGCAACAATCGCATTGTGCGCACCGGCAACGGCGGGTCCATGGTCGGCAATCGCCGTGAGGATCATGGCCAGATAGGCGAGCGTTTCCTCGCTCAATTCCGTCTTCCACCACAATTGTGCAATCGCCTTGGGGAGCGAACCTTCCTGAATGAATTGCGATATGGGCGTGGAGCCGTACAGCGCTTCCTCTCCCGTATCGTTGCTGATAGTGCACTGCAGATGCGTGTGCCGGCGGTTTTCGGGCAGATCCTGCACAATGGGTTCCATAGGCTCTGCAACTGTACCCACCTTTTTGAGCTCCTGGTAGGTTTTTGCGATGATTTCCGGAAGGCCTTCAAAGCTCTCCGGCACCCGCGCGCCGGCATCCCGCAGGAGCTGATTCTTGGCAATTGCTGTTTCCGCACTGCTGGCCGCCCATGCGCCGGCGTGGCCGAATTGCACGTCTTTGGGGAAACACGCCGCGGATGTTCCTGCAACCCAGGCGATGAGCGGCTTGGTGATCGTCCCATTTTTGAGCGCCTGCGCGATATCTTCTTCCTCGCGTCCGCCGATTTCCGATGTGAGCACCAAAAAGGCGATCTGCGGATCTTCCTGATAGCGCAGCAAGTGGTCCATCAGGTGCGAACCGGGATTGCGGTCGCCACCGATGGCTACGCCTTCCGCAATGCCGGAGGAATTCTCTGCAATCATCCGGTACATCTCATTACTCATGCCGCCGGATTTGCCCACATATCCCACGCATCCCGGTCGGTGGAGTTTGCTCGCCAGTAAGTGTTCGGTGCTTCCGCCGGTATCCCCGATGCGGAACGCCCCCGCGGTCACAGCGCCAACGGTTGCGGGGCCGATCAGCATCGTCCCTGTCTTCTTGGCTTTCACAATCCATGCGCGCGTATCGCGCTCCGGCACGCCCTCGGCAATCGTGGCGACCACGCGGTACTTCCGCTCGATTGCTTCGTTCACCACGGCGCCGGCGGATCGCAGCGACGCAAAGCTCACCAGCACATCGGCCTGCGGGAATCGTTCGTGCGCTTCCGCCAGTGTGCGCACAACGGGCAGCAGGAACTCGCGGGTTCCAAAGAATGCTTTCTCCGGCGCGCCGCTCGCCGTATCCACAACAGCGGCAATGCTCGGCGTCCTCCCCGCCAGAAAATCAAAGTCGAGCATCCGCTGGATGGAAACGGATTTCCTCCCGTAGATGATGGCCGTTGTGGTGGGGGAGAAGAGAGGGGACACGGAGGGGCTAGGGATTGGGGATTAGGGATT
>JBAYNS010000040.1:0-8582 GCA_041678625.1 Candidatus Peribacteraceae bacterium | reverse complement strand
TCCACGTGAGCGGTGGCAATGGTAATACCACGTTCACGCTCTTCGGGGGCGTTATCAATATCCGCGAAAGCTTTCTTCTCCCCTTCCGGAGAGAAATTAAAGGAGAGAGCAGCTGTCAACGTGGTCTTTCCATGGTCGACGTGACCAATGGTACCAACATTGATATGTGTCTTGCTGCGGTCAAATTTCTTGTCTGCCATACGTGCGAAGGGGAAAAAAAGGTTAGAGCAAAAAGTCTAAAGCAGAATAGCTTTATCCAGCCGCGCAAGTCTAGGGAGAAACCCCAAAAGAGTCAATAATTTTTGTATAGAGAACATCTTGGTGTTTTTGGGCTGCCGACGCGGTTTTATCACGATGCAATGAAGACATGCGGCAGCTTGGATTTAGAATCCCTTTCTGCTGTGCAAATACTGTAAAAGCGCGAATTTTAACCAGCAGAGTCTTGTTTTCGGTATACGGCATTCCAGTGTGCTCTCACTCCGGGCTTGGGATGTCGCGATTCTTTGGTTTCAAAGGGGCCCAGAACCACCTCGAAGTCATTTTGTTTAGCAAGAAGATGCATCTCGTCCCCTGCGAACTGGTGATTAATCCATCCGATCTGGTCTCCTTCCAGATCAAAAGCGGTAACACCAACGTCGTTAATGCGTTGTTGCTTTTTGTGATTGTCGTTATTTTTCGAACGAACCCTCCAGAGAAAGTATCCGCCATCTCTCAGCACTCTGCGTACTTCTTGTATTGCATGCTGAATATCCGCCCACATGCCGTAATTGAGCACCTGGATGGAAAGTGCGCTGTCAAATGCTCCATCATCAAAAGGGAGATTTTCATGGAATGACCCCTGGACCAGATGAATGGGCAGATCTTGCGTGCGCAATCGTGACTGCAATTTTTGCAAGGCAACGGGCGAGACATCATATCCCGTCATATCGAATCCCTCTTGTGCGAGGGGGATTGTATAGTTTCCCGGGCCGCAGCCTACATCAAGGAGACGTTCTCCCATTTCTGCCCGATGTTCCTGGATGTACTGCATGACCCAGGGGAGTGGCACTCTGTCATCAACCCATTTGGCGTCATGTTTTGCATCACACAGCTGTTGAGCCGAAAGATTTGATGGGGTCTCTGTTGTCATATATTTCCAGAATATGTGTAACACTTGACTAGTTCAATGAATTTCATTTTATGTGTATATAACAACATAAAGTCCTGTAAGAACGATTTCCGGAGTACTGCTACACTTGCGCCATGCGGCGCCATGAACGTATACAAGGATTCGTTGAGGAAATATGGAAATGGTACAGCCGGCACCGGCGCGATCTGCCCTGGCGGCGTGATCTTTCCATAAATGATCGCAACGAACGCGCATACCGCGTACTCGTTTCCGAAATCATGCTGCAGCAGACACAGGTTGAACGCGTGAAAGTCATTTATAAACGATTCATCGAAAAATTTCCCACACTGGTATTGCTTGCTGCCGCTTCCGACGGGCAGGTGATTCTTGCGTGGCGCGGCATGGGGTACAACAGCCGTGCATTACGTCTGCGGGACGCCGCCAGAACTCTCATAAAGAATCATGATGGCATGTTCCCCTGCGACATGCCGTCGCTGCGCGCTCTGCCCGGCGTAGGGCACTACACCGCGGCGGCAATCAGGAATTTTGCTTTTGGCATTCCCACACCGTGTTTGGATACGAACATCCGCCGTATTGTGCATCGCGTGTTCATCGGACCGGAAAAATCGGATGGTACGTGGCTGAAGAATGATGCCTATGTGTTGGAGCTCGCCACAGAAATACTGACAAGAGCATTAACATACTCGGATGCATGTACTACTGCGGACTGGCACGCGGCACTCATGGATTTTGGGTCCCTTGTCTGTACTAAGCGCAATCCTCGGTGGGATATTTGTCCTTTAACGGCACGCGGACTATGCAAAGCATCCTATAAAGTCGTCCACGATCCCGCATTGCGTGCACAACGAAGCGAGCCAGGCAGAATGATGGGAGCGCGCTTTGTGCCCAACAGAATCTTTCGCGGCAAAATTGTGGAGGAATTACGCGATGCGCCGCAGGGGCTCGCACTCAACGATATCGGCAAGCGCGTATGCATCGACTGGTCGCCGAGTGTACATCGGCAGTGGTTGCAGGTACTTATGGAAAAACTGCGAAAGGATCGCCTGATTCAGAAGAAAGCATCCCGCTATGTTCTGGCTGAATAGTGCTCAGTTCTGATACAGCGTTGAGCGCACGGTATCCGTACCAAAACTCTCCAGCCACAGGAATGTCGTATTACCATCGGACCAGCGCAGGTGGCTCTGAGAAGCAGCGGTATCCGTACTGGCGAACTCTGTGAAGTTCTGCAGAGAAACCTGCAAGCTTGCACTGCTGCCGGAAGGACTGATGTTCGGATTCACCACGTCAGCTTGCAGAATAAAATCTGTAGAAGAGCCGTTGGTGATCAGCGTTTCCAACGGAGAAGAAAGCAGATCGGTGCATTCAACCAAGAAGTTACCGGCAATGACATCATCCGTGTACGGCGAACCATCCGGATACAGAGTAGAGCATGAAGTATTCTCTAAAAGACGGCTGATACTCAGTAAGAATGAATCCGCGCGCATAGCAACGTTCATTGCATTTACATTGAAAATGATGGTATCCACAATCGGATTAGGCGAGGATTCACTACCGGATACCTGCGCTGTAAAGCGGAAGACCCCGATGGCGGCCAGCCCTGTTGGTACTGCCGCTCCATCGATATCGGTGTGGTAGTTGGTAATCGAAGAGATCTTTGCCAGAACAACTTGATGGGCTTCCGAAACGATAGTGGCATTAGGACCCGGAGCATCCGTTCCAATGAATACTTCTCCGTCGGCGCTCGCATTGCCGTTATTCATTGCTAGGAATTGTCCCGATTGATCGTCACGGGCCTGAATAGCGCTGACAGTGGAGGAATCCTGAAGAACAAATGCGGCGCCAGGAAGAGAGAAGCGCAACATTTCTCCAGAGATGGCACCTTGCGCATGGGGATACATGCGAGGACGAACAACAACTTCTACAGTTTCGCCGGAGGGAAGAATGAGCTCGCGATTATCCAACGTGGCACAGAAGCGCCGAACAGGACCACTGCTCTTCTCCTCCGCAGAGATGTTGTTGCATGCATCTGTTGTGGCAAAGGCGAACGCAATAGTCTCGCCTACGCGGTAGAGTTCCAGATGCTCCACGGATTCTGCACGGTTGCCGGCACTGGTGATTGCAATATTTGTAACATCAATATCTTCATTCTCCGCACGCAGAGAGAAACGCAGAACAGATTCTCCCACAGTGCCGCTGAGGAGTTGGCGATGGCGGATAGGAACGGAACTCTGTGTAACGTAGAGATTTGCTTGTGCGGAGGCGCATCCGGCGATGGTGTCATCGAATTCATGGATGCACTGATCTTCACTGCAGGAATCGCGTGTGCAGAAATTGCCATCATCGCAGCCTCCGCTGCAGCTGGCTTCCTCTCCAAGCGTCGGGATCAACAACTCGCAGACGCTGGGTTCCGATGTGCATTTCCACCCATTCTCCGTGGCGCATGTTTCACTGCATCCGTCTTCCGGTTGCAGGTTGCCATCATCACAGGTCTCACTGCCGACGATGATTCCGTCGCCGCATCGCACGCGCCTGCAAACGCTCGGTTCTCCGGTGCAAGCAAAACCTTCTTCCACAGTGCAGGTTGCACTGCACCCGTCATTTTTGCGGACATTGCCGTCATCACACTGTTCACCTTGCTGCAGAATGCCATCGCCGCACTCAATAATCATTGCCAGACCCGAACCGCAGGTGAACTGCAGATCGGTTGCAGACATAATGTAATAGTTCATGCCGCGAATGAATTCGGTGATGATGCCGTTGGTTTGCAGGAGCGTGTTGTACACACGCTGGACATCCGCGTTCTGCGCCAGAAATTCCGCCACAGAAATGTAGAATCTTCCGTCGAACGCCTGTGCTTCGTTCCCGGTATATTCGTAGATCCAGAAGCGCGCGGTATTATTGGTGAGCAGAGAGGAACCCAAAACAGGAAAGGATCCGCTCTCGGGGCAACTGACCATATTATGGTCATGTGCTTTGAACAGAACGCCGTTCTGCGCATCGGACTTTTTGTGAACCACCGGTGAAGAACCCGCCTGCGCCAGAAGAGGGGATGGTCCGGGGAGCAGGGGAATAGGAGGGGTTTGTTGTAGAGACTGGACAGATGCTGCAATAACACTGATGAGCGCCAGTGCCACAAAACTCAAACCCAGCTGCTTCTGTGGAAGGAATGCCATAGAGATAGATACCATCCTACGAGTTTCCTGAGTGGTGTGCAATTACTCTTGCACTCAGCTCCCTGCGGGCACTGAAGCTGGCGGAGGAGCATCTTCCTCTCCGGCTGCCGAAGAAGGTGTTGCTTCTGCATTCTGCATCCTCGGCTCAGCAGGTTCCCGTGGAGTCTGCGCCTGTGGTGGCAGGTCTGGTATAGCAGAAGGTTGCGGCTCAGGTTCAGGTATCTGTGCCACTGATGCAGACGGTTGCGGAGTATCCGGCACAGATTCCACTGGCTCTGCAGCAGCCGGCGGGCTTTCAGCAGGAGCCAGAGGAGCAGTCTCTGGGCTATCCATTGTTGTTAAAACTTCTTCCAGACGATGAGAATTTTCCAGTGGCTGTGCCATTTCCTGCGGCTGCGGCGCTTTTTGAGCACGGGCCAGTTTCCCCCTGCGCATCCAGAACAGCAGTCCGCCACCCAGAACGACAGCGATTCCTGCCAGAGCCAAAGGCACCAGAGGAAGTGCGGCGAACAGACTGGTATTACCAGAGGCAGCTGCATGCGACGTATCGGCACTTTCATCAACAGCTTCCACTGGCTCAACATCCTGTGGTGTACTCGGTATGAGAGGAGCTTCCTCTTCATCATCGGGCACGACCGGTGTTTCCTCAAATTCCGCCTCTTCCGCTGAAGCATCGTGTTGCTGCACGGTAACAACCACGCCGTTGCGGTAGAAGATGGGAGCAGCAGGCGTCGCAGGAAATGGTGCAGCAGGTGTATCTGTTACAGGGGCAGCTGTTTCTTCCAACGGCGCCTGTGGAAGTATTTCTGCATCCTCTGTTTCGGCAACGGCGTCCGTATCATCCATTGCGGGCTCATCCGCATTGGTGGCAGGAGCCGCAGGCGCACTCTCATCTATTGCAGACGAGGGCAGTGTTGCAGATGTTTGCGTAGATGGCGCAGGGATTTCTGTGTCATCGGTTTCCAACTCCGTGGCAGGGGATACAGATGTATCTTCGACTTCCTGCGTAGCTGGAGCAGGGATTGTTGGCGTGGTGGTGTTCACGGTATTTGCGGCGTTGTGATTGCCGCCGCTGTCATCGGTTACGGGAGCAGCAACGCTATCCGGTTCATCACCGGGTTCAAGAGGATCTTCTTCCAAAGGAAGCACGCTATCGCCAGAGGAGTTCGTATCGTCACTCAGTGGGTTCTGGATATCTTCAGGATCAATACCCAGATCAAAGACTTCTCCGGGTGTCAGATATCCGTGAAGCACGGGGTACGCAACAATGGTGGCTGCTGCCCACACTGCAATGACGGCAATGATAGATACACAATCAAAACGTTTCATAAGATGAATGTTTGTATACGGAATTATTATACATCAATTTCATATATTAATCAATGTTGGAGATTTCGGCGCCTACGCTATGGAAACATGCAAAATGCCACCCTTCGACTGTGCTCAGGGTGACATGGTCCCAGTATAAATGACATTCATCCTTCATTTGTCCTCAGGATGAATGTCGTTGTGTTCGTAAAGACAGCACTACTGCGCGTTCTCCTCGATCCTCCTTTCCCGGATGACATTCACCTTAATAATACCGGGGTAGGTGAGTTCTTCCTGAATCTTCTTGGCGATGTTCTTGGCCATTTCTTCCTGCTGCAAATCATCCACTTGTTTGGTATCCACGTAGACGCGGATCTCGCGGCCGGCGGAGATGGCAAAGGCCCGCTGCACGCCATCAAAGCTTTTTGCTAACTCCTCGAGCTCGCGCAGGCGCTTCAGATATGCCTCAAAGGATTCGCGCCGTGCTCCCGGCCGCGCCCCGGAAACCGCATCTGCGGCGGCAACAATAAAGGCTTCTGGTGATTCAATGGGAGTGTCCTCGTGATGAGAAGCGACACAGTGAATGACTTCCGGGCGAATCTTAAAGCGCTTGCAGATCTCCACGCCGATCTCTACGTGCGTTCCGGAAATTTCATGATCGAGCGCTTTGCCGATGTCATGCAGCAGACAGGCTTCTGCAACCGTGCGGGCATCCGCGCCGATTTCCTCGGCGAGCATCCGCGCCATATGCGCCATTTCCACAGAGTGCTTCAAGATATTCTGGCCGTAACTGGTGCGGAACCGTAGGCGCCCAATGATCTTCAGAAGGTCCTGAGGATAGTTGGTGATACCCAACTCCTCCGTCGCGCGTTTGCCGAATTCAAGCATCATCTTGCCGACTTGCTCCTTCATCTTGCCGACGACCTCTTCTATGCGCGCCGGCTGGATGCGTCCATCTTTGATCAGTTTTTCCATGGCGAGTTTGGCAACGTAGCGGCGTGCCAAATCGTAACCGGAAATCACAATGGCTCCCGGCGTGTCATCAATAATGATGTCGACGCCCGTTGCCTGTTCGAACGCAACGATGTTGCGCCCTTCCTTTCCGATGATCTTGCCCTTCACATCGTCGGATGGCAGCTGCACGATGGTCGCTGTGGATTCCGTAGCCACTTCCGATGCGTAGCGCTGCATGGCTTCTGCCAGCAGTTGCTTAGCCTGCTCATCCACCTCTTCCTGCATGCCCTCCTTCATCAGTTTGATTTGCGTAGCAAACTGCGTGGAATATTCCGTTTTGAGCTCTTCCCAGAGTTGTTCCTTTGCCTGTTTTTCTGTAAGTTTTGCAACCTTCTCCAGTGCTTCGCGATGCTTGGTGCTCGCGTCCGCAAGATTCTGCCGGAGTGCGGCAACTTGCTCCTTTTGCGCAGCAAGTTCGGTGCGCTGGTGTTCTAGATCACGGCTCTTTTCTTCCAGGACATGTTCCTTCTCCTCCATGCGCACAGCTTCTTTCTCCAGCTTGCTTTCCAGTTCATGCGCCCGGAGCTTGGCTTCGCTCACGATCTCTTTTGCTGCGGCACGCGCTTCGGATTCCGCAGCCTTTACTCTGAGTTCCGATTCGGAAATTCTATTGGTTAATCGGGCGAGCTCTTTTTCCTGTGATGTGATTTCCGCACGCAGTCCTGAGCTGATTTTTTTTCCTTGTGAAAACCAGAACCAACCAGCAAGGAGTCCTAAAAGGAGTCCTCCCAGAAGCGCCAGAAAGACAATGATGTAAAAAGTGAGAATGTTTTCCATAAAATGAAAAGGCAGAAAGTGGTGGTGACCACCTGCCAGGCGCTTCAACGGAGCTCAGTGGGAACGGACGATCAGCGTTTCTCAAAAAAACAGAGAACGGTGATGTCGGTTCTTAAGAGAGAAAGAAAGGAATAACGAGAATGAAAATTCAGAAAGTTGAAGGCGCGACAGGGAGAGCGTGAAAGGCTCTGAATGCAGTGTACCACAGGCTTCCCTATGAAGCGAGTGCAGAAAAACGGCTTAAGGAAGGGATGATCACGAATATAAAGCAAAAAGAAACCTCGACAGAATCATCAAAATATTGTTCGAGTCTCTCCAGAGAATTCCTGCCTGTTCCATGCCGGCGTGGAACGCCTTTTTACCGCATTTCCTTCAGCAAAAAAGACCATCGGCTGCAGGGAAATCTGCAGGGGCACTGCGCCCGGAGAGCGCTTTCTGATTGTATAGAAGGCCTTTTTCTCCTCTCTATGCGATCCGAACATCTCTTCCGCATCGTTCTGATGGCACTCATGCTCTGCGCAGCTTTCCTGCTGCAGAGTACGGCGCATGCGCAGGTAGTGGTCACCGAACTGATGTGGATGGGGAGCGACCTGAGCAGCGCCGATGAGTGGCTGGAACTGACATCTGTCACCGATCAGCACACCGATATCGCGGGCTGGTCGCTCGTTACCGTAAAGGATGGGCAAGAGGAAACCATGCTCACGTTCCCTGCAGGGAGCGCCGTTGCTCCCGGCGCATGTTTCATTGTGAGCAATTACGCAGCGGATCAGTCGCGGCTTGCGCTGGATCCCGATAGCGTTACCAGCGCGGTGAGTCTGCCCAATACGCAGCTCAAAATTCTGCTCAAAGACGGCAGTGGCTCCATTCTGGATTCTGTGGATGACGGAGCAGGCACTCCTTTTGCAGGAGCCAATCCTTCCGGCACGGGAGCCAAAGCCAGCATGGAGCGCATCGATCCGCTTGCAGCGGGGGATGATCCGGCCAACTGGCGCACTTCCGTTCAATCATGCGGGTTCGATGATGGTGCCGCACTCTTCGGTTCCCCCGGTGTCCTCCTCTGTGCACCGGACGATGATTCTCCACCCGACATTCCCGATACCGGGAGCGGCGATACCGTTCCCGATCCGCCGCCGGAAGAACCCGATCCGGATTCCGGTTCCGGAACAACCAGTGAACCGCTC
>JBAYNS010000039.1:0-8713 GCA_041678625.1 Candidatus Peribacteraceae bacterium | reverse complement strand
TACTTTAGTTCATCATAAAACTAATACAGCTGCTGTAACATGTAGATCTTTTTGTATTGCAAATAATATAATCGAACCAAAACATAGGGGGCCCCGAAAACCACGGAAAATCCATTACAACAATTTAGTTCTTTACGTCGTTGATTTAAATCTTGATACATCAAACTCTAAAGAATCGGAGAACAATTTGAACTCAATTACTAACAACACTATATAAAATCATGGATGAGAATACTCGAAAAGTAAAAAATGGCCAACAAAAATATGCTTTCAAGGAGCATATCTGGAATCATATTATGTCCTTCCCATTCCCTTGGAATTATATTGTGGTTATCTTGTTAATTATTGGACAGACAGGTGGAATCAGTTATGTTGTCTACAAATTGATAGACCTAGTTCATATGATTATCAGCTATTACATCGGATGAATATCCGAAGAAACTAGGTTAAAAACAAGGATCAAGCTACATTGATCTAGACAATGCACAATGTTTGGTTGGAATTTGGTGCTTATAATCCCCTCATGTCTCCGCAGAAAAAAACCGGCGGCAACACCAATCTCCCCTCCCTCCGCAAACGCATTGCCAAAGTGCCGGAGAGTCCGGGCGTCTATCGGTGGAAGGATAAGCACGACACAACGATCTACATCGGCAAAGCGAAAAATTTACGGAATCGCCTAAGGAGCTACGTACAGAAGGAAAACGCGTCATTGGGACCGTGGAAGATGAATATGCTCAAACACATTGCCAATTTCGATATCACCGTCACCAACAATGAGCTGGAAGCATTGGTGCTGGAAACGAATTTAATTAAGGAGAATAAACCCAAGTACAACGTATTGATGAAGGATGATAAGAGCTACCTCTACGTTCAGATTTCCAGGGACCCCTATCCCATCGTAGATATCGTACGGCGTGGAGTTGCGGATGGCACCATTGGATTTGGACCGTTCACGAGTGCGTACGACATCCGGCAGACAATAGACATGTTGCACCTTGTTTTTCCGTACAAAGCGTGCAGAAAGTCTCTGGAAGCGCTCAACCGTGCCACAGAGAAAGGCGAAGATGTCGGTCTGTTTGACGAAAAATCCTCTCCGTGTCTGGAACAGCAGATCGGACAGTGCTGCGGACTGTGCGTGGGCGCAATAACGCAAGAGCAGTACAGAAAATCCATAGAAGAAATTATGAGTTTCCTCAAAGGGAACCACGCAAAAGCCAAAGAAAAACTACGGGAGAAAATGGGAGATGCTGCCGCACAGAAAAAATTTGAGAAGGCGGCGGCGTACCGCAATGCTCTGCAGACAATAGAACATATGCAGCAGAAACAACTGGCCTCCGATACATCCGGGGAAGACGTGGACATCATCGGCATCGCCGTGACGAACGGCAACGCACTGGCGGTGATGTTCCGCCAGAGAAACGGCCAGGTGATAGATGATCAGAGCTTTACTCTTGCCGGAACAGCGGAGACTTCTGCGCATGCTCTGGAGCAATTCATTACGCAATTTTACGGCGCAACGCCGGATATTCCCCCGATCATTGTTGTCGGTGAAGACTTGGAAGAATCCGCTCTTTTGGAAAAATGGCTTAGCAGAGAACGCGGGAAGAATGTGGAACTGCGCACAGCGGAACGGGGGCGGAAATCCCAGCTCCTGCAGCTGGCGCAGAAGAACGCAGAGGAAAAACTCAAAGCGCAGGAAACCAAGTGGGAAGCCGCCGCGAAAAATATCGAAAGCGCTTTGGAGGAGCTTAAGGAAATACTGGCACTCCCGGAAATTCCAAAGCGTATCGAGGGGTACGATATCTCCCACCTCTCTGGCACGGAAACCGTGGGAAGCATGTCCGTTTGTAAAAATGGTAAAGCGGCAAATGATCAATACCGTTCCTTTACCATCCGCACGGTGAAGGAAGGAGAGGTGGATGACTATAAGGCACTCGAAGAGGTGTTAAGGAGACGACTGCTCCATTTGATACGCAACGTGAAAGAGGAAGAAAGACAATGGAAAGAAAGAGAGGTCACATTTGGAAAAGCGCGAAAAGCTGAAGCGGGAATACTGGAAAACATCATAAAGAATGACCCTACACTCAGCTTTCTCCATGTGAACAACAAAGATTTTCTGGTCGCGCGAAAAGAAAAAGAGATCGTCGCATGTGCACGAATCTTTGATCATAAAGATGGAACTCGCGAGCTCATGTCCGTCTGGGTTCATCCGAACTTCCGCGGACAGAAACTTGGCCAATTCCTCTGCAGGAAACTCCTTTTTAAAGAAAAGAAGAAGGTCTATGCGGGATGTCGCACTGCACTTAACGAGTACTACGACGAAATCGGCTTTCAGCCAATCCGATCCGCTCCCAAAACACTGGCAAGCGGCGTGGAGGCACTGGAAAAACAACTGAAAGAACCACACATTGTCGTGATGTACGATCCCAAACAACACAAACCCGATACTTCGCTCACTGAACACCCCGACCTTCTCGTCATCGACGGCGGAAAGGGGCAACTCAGTACAGCTGTAAAAGTTCTGAAAGAACTCAAATTGGAGATTCCTGTAATCGGGCTAGCCAAGCGCGAAGAGGAGGTATTTATTCCCGGGAACTCGCATCCGATTCTTTTCCAAAAGGATTCGCAGGCCAAGTTCCTGCTCATGCGCTTACGGAACGAGGCGCATCGGTTTGCAAATGCGCTGCGAGAGAAGAAAGGACATAAAGCAGCGATACATTCCATGCTGGATGATGTCCCGGGGATTGGACCTATACTGCGCACCAAACTCCTCAAGCGGTTTGGCTCCGTCGACGCCATGCGTGCGGCAAGCGACAAGGAGCTCAGAGAGATCCTGACAGAGGAACAACAGAAATCGCTGCGGGCACATCTCTAGAGAACCTCTGAAGAACTACCAAAATGTCATCCTGAGGCCGCTCGAAGGATAGACATTTTGTCTTCTGTGCATGGTTCGAGCGACCTCACCATGACAGAAGCCAAAGTTCTTCAGAAGTTCCCTAATAAGCAAGAAAATTGTCAGGCAAGCTTCTGCATCACCTCTTCCACAAGCTCCGGGAATTCACAATCGAAGAAGTGTCCTCTCTCTGTGAATTCATGATATTGCGTTTGTAGTTGCTTGCTGACAAATCTGGGCTCCTCAATGGGGAAAAACGGATCATCCGTGGAAGCAAATTGAATAATCCACTGTTGATTTTTTCTGATAGAAGGCCAGTTCCATTTCTCATCAAAGTACCCGCTCATGCGCTCATATTCATCCCCCGTATCCGTGTAGTACGCACCAACGAGCACCGAACCGAGAATTTTATTTTTTTCTGCATAGCGCATAGCAGCAATCGCGCCGGAACTGTGCCCGATCAGGATGGAATGTTCATTGGCGCCGCACTCTTCTTTAAGAAATGGCAGCCAGATATTCATGTGTGCAATTTTTGGATCAGGAAAATCTTTGGCAACGGCCCGCAATCCCCGTTTCTCAAATTCCTTTTGTGCAGAAGGAAACCAGTAATCACTCCCCTTACCTCCTTCGTCCTGCCCGCCGTTATTGCCATGCAGAAAGATGATATTCACGTTCGCTGTATCCATATTTGTATCATAAGGAAAATGCTGCATTGTTCATAGAACAAGATTGCTCCCTGAATCATTCCGCTTTGCTCCTATGAATAACCTTTCTCCTCTGATTTTTCCGGCCAGGGCGGAGCATCATGCGTCAGCATGAAATCAATCGCTTCTTCCAGACTGGGAACGCGCGGATTTCCTTGTTCGTCACTATAAATCGGATCGTGCATGATGCGATCTCTCTCTGTACTCACAAAACAAATGCCGCCCGATTCTCCGCGCCGCGTTCTTGGTAAATCCTGTCCAATGCAAAAATGCTTGTCATGTGGATCTTTGGCATTCTTCAGAAAATGACATTCGCCAGGCGCAATGCAGGAAACACAATTCTGTACCGCGAACTGCGCATACGCAATACGTTCCTCTGGTGTGCGTGCAAACTCCGGGGTATCTAAGTATCTGCCCGGGTAACCCGTGGGACTCCTGTCGTTTGTTACAACATTGTATTGAGGATTGAGATACACGCTCGTAATAATCTCATCGGATAATTTCGATTCTTTGGTTAATAAGCCGCGAATGCCTATGCCAACACCCTGATATCCCATGTTCAGTGCATCCTGAATCTGATCACGATACGCAATGCCTCCGGCAAGCACCACGGGAGTATCAGGAGCAAACTTTCTGATGCCTTCCCGTATTGCAACTGGATCAAAATCTTCTGTTTTATTGGCCGCCTCTGCATTATTGGCGCCCAGGTGCCCGCCGGCTTTATCGGGGAGTTCTACAAGAAGCATTTTTATTTTCATTTTCAATCGTTTTGCCACGCGCATAATCCACCGTGCAGCAGTAGAAGAAGATACAATGGGCATAATTTCCATTCCCGGATATTGCTGTGCCTGACGCAGGTCAGCCTCATCCAAAATTCCCGCTCCCGCAGCCAGAATATCTACCCCATGGGAATTGCCATACACATCCACTGAACGGGAAAAACCTGTGAGTTTTTTCATGACATTTCCTCCAAGCAATCCCAACGGATGTCGTTCCCGTACAGAGGCAACTTGCTCGTTTGCCCTTTTATCATTGGCACCCAGAAATATGTCTCTTCTCTGCGCCTGAGTCAGATGCCGCATATCCCGTGTAACCACTTCAAAACCCGGAGCGGCGGCAGAAAGAGTGCCAATGCATTGGAGCCTGATCGCCTCCGACACATATTCTTCATCGGTAAAATCCACTCCCATTGCCTGGCATATAAGGGGGACAGGAACCTCTCCTGCATACATCGCCTGCAGGAATTCCTCTTTCTCTGCTTGGGATTGGAATACCGGAACCCGCAGACCATCCAATGATGTATCACTAATAGTATTGTTAGACACAGGAGAAGGATCTTACACAAAAGATGTAGGAATATACAATGGCAGCCCGTGGGGGAATCGAACCCCCGTTACAAAGATGAGAAGAAACAATGAGAAGGTTATTTGACACCTCCGTTTAGCTCACGCTCAGGTCGTTAGATTGGGAATGAATTGACTATAGTGCAATATAATGTTATTATTGATAATATGTTAAACAAACAATCGTTCACGCAAATGGTTTCTGCGATACCGAATCTCCCAGATAATTTGAAATGGCGATTCATCACAATTGGGGAATCTTCATCGGTGACAAGAAAAGAAATAGAACAAGAACTGCTCAGATTCGTCGAAGAACAATTCGATTTCAATCGCACACAAGCTGCATTCGTACGACAGCTCGAACATAAGTGGAAATTGGATCTTGAATCCGCCGAGCAGACCAGTGATATGGCATTTATCGACAAACAACTTCTGTGAGTGAAAAAGTTCCAAAGCGGGCAATCGAACAAGGACAGACTTGGTTCAAAGATCTGGATGAAGTCGCACATCAAAGATTGAAAGACTTGGAGTACAGCCTTAAGAGGATACGCATATTCTGTGAGGTAAATCCGACGCTCCCCAAGCGAGAAGAGAAGATAAAGTACTTGGAGGAATACATCCAACGTCTAGATTCAGCAAAGCTAAATCTTCTCACTATCAACATAAATAAGCTCGATGTGATTGCACGTATGTGGGAAGAGCGGATGAAGACTCTGAAAGCGGATGAATCGCCTGGTATCCCAGAATCTCCTCGTGGAAAGGAATTTCTCACAGTGTGTACTATGCAGGCCATTGAACCGGTAACTACTGACACTATCCCGGGGTACACAAAGAAGCAATATGTGGACTGGGGTCTGAGTGCTGCCAAGGTTGCACCATTGGATCAACCACTTTATACAATTGGAATGAACGGGTGTGCTGGGCTCATCATTATCGATCGCAAAAAAAACCTCCAATACTTGGCACATGTAACGCCTACCGAATTCGAAAGGGATAGGAAAGAGGAGGATATTATGAAAATACGCAATGATTTAGTGACACATGGATTTGATGTGCAGAATGCGGAATTTGTGATTGTGGAAGGTAATTCAAAAGGTTTTTTTACTCCCTACAAAATTTTTGATGCAATTCGAATACTTGGAGGTGGCATGTCGCAGGTCAGTTTCGTACCGTCTAGTGGTAGTAACGGGCGATATGGCGAAAATATCATCTGCATGAACGGTCATCCGCGGAGAGCCTCCGATACACTTCAACACACACTGGTTCTTGATCACAATCTAAGGGTCTGTGAGTACAGGCTCGGTATAATTGGAGAAAAGCGTGATCCATTCGATTATAGCTGTACACCCGAACTCCGGCTCGCACGGGTAAAGCGTGGTCGTGCATTGATGGCTTCACTCTATAAGATTGTTGAAAGGAACCAGGATCATCTCTTCGACCGTGCACGAGAGGAGTTTAGAACGTTCTGTGCAACAAATCCCTCTCCGGAAGCCCGAAAGGAACGTGCTGCTCAACTGATTTACAACATAGTCAGACAGTTGAGAGTAATGATCCTTTGTGATCCTACAGTCCGTCGATACCGACCTGATCAGATGAAAGGCGGCGGTCCTTCTCTTGAGTACAATGACTTAAGTGAAGAACAAAGATCTATTGATTATGCTTATATTGAAGATGTCCTTATGTATCAATACTGTTTCAAGGAGGAACAGAAGCTTTATTCGTCTCCAGCTCGATGATAATTTTCGTGATTGGTACCGCCACGGGGAATCGAACCCCGGTTACCAGGATGAGAACCTGGCGTCCTAACCGCTAGACGATGGCGGCGATATGCGTGGGCAGTATAAGGAGCGCACTTGCTTCTGGAAAGACGGACGGCAACTTTCTTTCGGGCACTTGCGCGGGTACCATGAAAAGCCTCATGCGTATCTTTGCACTGGAAACCAATCGGGAGAAGATAAAGGAACAATTCTGCTCCAAAAATGAAGAAGTGGTTCTGAATGTGGCGCGTTCTCGAAGGTGGAAATCTATTGATACCCTTTTGCCTGCAAGCTAAAGAGTTCCGCATACACTCCTTTCTGTCGCATCAACTCTTCATGCGATCCTTGTTCGAAGAGCTCTCCCTCGTTAATGACAATGATGCGATCCGCCATGCGCACGGTAGAGAAGCGGTGCGAAATTAAGATGACGGTTTTGTCTCTGCTCAGTTCTTCGACACGTGTGAAGATCTCCGCCTCGGCCTTCGCATCGATGGCTGCAGTTGGTTCATCAAGAATAAGAACCGGTGCATTGCGGTAATATGCCCGTGCAAGCGCGATTTTCTGCCACTGCCCGACGGATAGCTCTTCGCCGGATTCGAACATGCGACCGAGCATCTGGTCATACCCCTTCTCTAGAGCATCGATCATGGCATTCGCACCCGCATCGACTGCCGCCTTTTCGATGTCCTTCATGTCCATATTGCGCAACACATTGCCGAAGTAGATGTTTTGCTTCGCGGTGTCTTCGTACCGGTTAAAGTCCTGGAACAGGATTGCCAGCTGTCTGTGCCAGCTGTCGAGCTCCAGATCACGAAGATCTGTGCCGTTCACGAGAATGCGACCGCTCGTCGGATCGTAGAACCGGGCAAGAAGCTTGATGATGGTTGTCTTCCCCGCGCCGTTTTCACCGACGAGTGCTACTTTCTCTCTGGGGGAAATTTTGAGATTGAAGTCATTCAGAACATCGTGATCCATTCCAGGGTACCGGAACGACACATGATCAAAGGTGATGGATGGTGATTGAGTAAGTTCGAGCACGGTGGCGTTCTGCGCCGATGACATAACTGCGGGGGCGTCCATAACCTCAAAAAAGCTCTTCACATACAAGCTGGCTTCGAAGACATCATTCATGTTGCGCAGCAGCCCGCCCAAACCGTTCTGGAAGTTGCTCACGACCTGCGTGTAAAAGCTGATGTCACCGACAGTTACCCTTCGTACAAAGGCGAGCACAATAACGTAGACTTCTATACCGACGAATACGGCTGTCGAAAGTGCGTTGAATATGAGGCGAAAAATATATGCCCTCATTGAGAGGCCTTTGTTGTCTTCATAAAACTCTTCCTGCACTGCCGTTGTCTGCTGCACAAACAGCGGGGCAAGGCGGAAAATACGCATCTCTTTAATGCTCTGCGCATCCTGCAGCATATGCGACAAGTAGGAATACCGCTTTTTGCGGGGGCTGTGCCAGTCCCAAATCGACCAGGCAGATTGCGACTCATAGAGCCGATAGAGGAATTCAGGAATGGCAATCAGCGCAATGGGCAGCACGAGCATCCAGTTCAGCGTGAGCATCGCGACGAACGCGATGAGAAACTGCACGAGGCTCTGGAGCGCAAACAGCATGCCCGTGATGAGATTTTGCGGCCGATACCAAGAATCACGCACTTTCTCTAGGCGGTCGCGAAACGCTGGATCTTCAAAGTTCTCGATGTCCAGCTCGGCTATGTGACCAAAGAGCTTCTTATTTAGGTAAATGGGAAACTTTGTCCACAGCAACCGCTCCACAAAGCCTTGTGTACTGAACGAGGCATCCTGGATGAAGTACGTTGCAATACGCGTGATGAGCAACATGACCAAATGCTGCATATTGATTGCAGCAGGGTCACTGAGACCAGCAATGATTGCATCAATGACAAGTTTGTAGATATAGGCGTTTACGAATGGCACGATGCTCGGCACGAGAGCACTCAGTACAGCAGCGGTGAGCAGGCGCTTGTCCATGTCCCAAATCATCCC
>JBAYNS010000038.1:0-8725 GCA_041678625.1 Candidatus Peribacteraceae bacterium | reverse complement strand
GAGGTTTTTTCTTGTGTGTCATATCGTTCAATCATTCTGAAAAACACGGTCTCGCTGTGCCGCATTTTCTCGATGAGCTCTTCATCCAGGGGAGCAATGGTATTCCAGTCAATTTCCCGATATTGTCCTGCCCGTTGTGCCTTGGCATCAATCCAAATGTGTTCACTTGTATTCAATTCCGGGAGGAAGATTTTTTCATCTGTTATGGAGATACAGGTTTGCAAATTTATTCCCTTTAATGCCGTTTCGATGGTGTATTTATCATCGAGAACTCCATCAAATGATTTAAGAATGATATTCATCAGAGGGAGTATGCAGGCAGTGCTTTCCTGCGTGAAGTAATTATTCGAGTAGTTCCCATAAAAGAGGCGTTCCGCGGTTAATGGCATATTTGGCTTTTTTCCCTATTACTGCGTCTAACTCTTTTGGCGGCAGCCCGTATCCTGGGCGAATGGAACGGATATTTTGCGGGGTTAAAATTCCTCCCTTTGGAATATCTTCAACAACAAAGAGCGACCGGCGGAAGATCGCACTAGCCTTTTCACTCGAGGACGGGCCATATTGCACGGTGCCCATGATCTCCTCGTCAATTTTTCCTGACGGGGTTCCTGTTTCTGCTGCGCGTACAGCATCTACCATTGTCCGGAACTCATTTGGTTCCAGAGAAAATGTACTATCAGGCCCTTGATCGCTGCGCGAGAGCGTAAAATGTTTCTCAATAATGCATGCCCCCAGTGAAACTGCGGCAACAGGGGCTTCTGTACCAAGTGTATGATCAGAAAGGCCAATAGGAACCTGGAAACGCGCTGCCATATCAGGGATGGTATGAAGATTCATTTCTTTTGGCGATGCAGGGTATGCGCTTGTGCATTTCAACAAAGCAACCTGAACATTTCCCGTGCTGCGTACAGCAGCAATCGCATCTTCGATTTCTTCTTTGCTCGCCATTCCCGTGGAAAGGATCATAGGTTTGTTCTTTGAAGCCACGTATGTGATCAGTGGGATGTCGACCAATTCAAAAGAAGCGATTTTGTAAGCCGGAATCTCCATATCCTCCAAAAAATCGACAGATGTGGAGTCGAATGGCGTTGAGAAGAGGTCCATATCCAGCTCATTTGCAATTTTTTTGAGCTTCGGTTGCCATTCCCAGGGCATTGCCGCTTCTTTATATAGCTCGTAGAGAGTTTTTCCTTCCCAAATTGTACCTTTGCCAATTTTAAATTCTTCACGATCACAATCAATGGTCATGGTATCGGGTGTGTATGTTTGCAGTTTTACTGCATCAGCCCCGGATTCTTTCATGGCGTGAATCGTTTGTATGGCATGTTCGAGGTTCTTGCCATGATTGGCGGACATCTCTGCGATAATGTACACGGGATGCTCTGGGCTAATTATATGGTTGTTAATGGTAATTTCCTTCTTCATCGTATTTCACGAATAAGCGCAAATGCTTCAGCAGCTCGTAAGCCTGCTACACTACCCCAGTATTCTGCATGTGCCCGAAGAGCTTCTGCAGAACGAGGATGGGGAAATGGGCGAGATTCTCCTTTGTAGAGTGCCATTGCCTCAATTTTCTTTTTCAGCGTGGCGGAAATATCCACAAAGACATTGGGGCGAAATGCCGGAGTAAACTGCTGGAATGCCCATTCTGTGGAAGAGGGGACCTCATAAGCGTAAACTCGTTTTACTGGGCATTCGGCAACTGGCCGAGTTGCCGTCAGAACGGCGCGGAATGTTCGTTCATGGTCGACATTCAGATCGCCACCATGTTGTGTGCAGACGATTTCTGGATTGAATTCCTGAATTTTTGATTCAAGCACTTTGACAATTTCGAGCAGTGGGACTGTATCAAAACGATTGTCCGGAAAATCCTGTATTGTCACGTTTCCAGCCCCGAGGAGGTCGCATACTGCCTGAGATTGTGTATGGAGGTTCTTGAGTTCATCTTTTAATTTCTGCGAAGAATTCGTAGGCCGTGATGTGATTCCCTCACCAAGGATAAGGATATGGATTTCGCTTCCTTCCTGCGCGTAGCGCGCAATGGTTCCTCCGCAACCAAGGACTTCATCATCAGGATGTGCGGCAACAACGAGCATCTTCATGTTTCTGGGTGGGGAACAATGCGAGTATGTGCTTCCAGACAGTTATCATAGAGGACTGCATCCGTGTATTCATAGCGGAAACTGCCGCATTTCCTGAATGCAGGCGGGTACCCTTCACCATCGAGCATGCGAATGAAATCGTACATCTGTTCAAGTGTGAGGCCATCTGGTATTTCACTCTGCTCAGGCTTTCTTCTTTCAAAGAGAACAACTTCGCCTTTCTGCTCCTTCGGTTTGGGCTGTTCTGTGATAATGCGTTCAATCATTTTTACTGCCAAGATACTCGAACGTTCGAGTATTTCCTGCGCAGTTCCCTGGAGCGACAGAGGCTCTTTTGCATAGACGGGGCCGGCATCGAGCTCATTTGTCATGCGGAAAGCTGTGAGCTTTGTTTCCTTTTTGCTGTGGAGAATGAGGTTTTGCAGGGGACTTCCACCGCGTCCGTATGGCAGATCAGTCATATGGAAGTTAATGCATTCATACTTTTGGAGGATCTGCTCCGGTACGATCCACGACCAATGGAAGAAGAAGATTTTTTTTGGGTTGAGATTCTCTAATACTTCCAGAGTGAGCTCATTTTTTTCTCCTATGAAATACCATATTCCTTCTATATTTTTAATTTCTTCATCAAAGATACGTTTGTTCCAGGATTTACAGCCGCAGACGACATACATTTTATTCTTCATGACCGGCAAAGTGTAAAATAATACACCTTTTCACCATATACTAGTTTCTCCCCGTTCGATTCAAATCCTGTTTTCTCGAAGACTTTGCGTGAAGATTCGTTGTTTACTTTTACATACGAGTACACACATGTTGTTTGTGTATTTGAGAAGATTCGTTCTACCCCTTTTTGTAAGAGCATTGTACCGAATCCTCGACCACCTTGTCGTGGCGCGAGATGCAGGTCGATTACCGCTCTTCCATCTGATTCGATATCAAAGCGGATCTGTCCGACTGGTACTCCTTCTTCATTCTCTGCAACGAAGATGTAACAGTGTGGGTCACGGAGTTTTTTCTCAAACCACTGTGTATGATCTTTTAGTGTAATTGCATTTGTAGAGAACGCCGATGCTCGTACCATTTGGCTATTTGCCCATTCCCAGAGCATATGGCAATCCTTCGCGTTTGCCGGTCGCAATGAAATAGTCGATTGCATAATGAGCTTAACATTGTAGCAGTTTTTCCAGGACTCGCATTGCTCCTTTTCCGTCTATTAATTCCGTTCCATTTTTCGACATAACTTCTCTTTTTTTATGATTTGCGATTAATTCCTGGATGGATTTGGTAATTTTCTCCGATGTTACATCTGCATGCCATCCTCCATTCTTTACCACTCCGGCTTTCTCCAGTTCTTGCACAACAGGCTTTTGATTATCGGCCAGAATAATGGAGAGTGCAGGCAGCCCAATGTACGCGAGTTCATAACAGGTGGAACCCCCACCGGATACGGCAATATCCGCCCATTCCATTATCTTTTTCATGTCGTGGGTATCCACAATTATTTCCATGAATGATTCTTTACACGATTCTTGTAAGTTTTCCAGGTTTGGGTTGGCACCTCCCACAACAATTTTTACTTGTACGTCTTTTAATGTGCGCAGTGCTTCCACAACTTTTCCCGTGACATTCTTCGGATCACTGCCGCCCAGAGTAACAAGAATATTGGATGCTATTTTTGAGATCATTCTCCCTGTGGGGCATGACAAAAATTCTTGTCGCAAGAGTACATATTTCGTGCCCAAGAGAAGCGTTGTATTCAATTCGTGTCGGGGGTACATATCCTCTGTAGCATAGATGTTCTGGTTGAGAACAATGTCTACGTTGTAGTGTGTACTATTTCCGTAATCATCAATAAAAAGTACGCGCTGAGAATTCTCTTTTAGTGCATCTTGGTATCTGGTATCAAACTGGTATCCATCAACTATGACCCAATCTGCACCACATGCTTTAGCGTGTTGCACCGTTTTTTGAGTATCCTGTGCGCTCCCAGGTTTTGCATCCATAGTATGAATTTTTATTCCTTCGGACTTTAACCGATCTACCAGTGGCGATCCTGGCGCCATCACAAAATGAACGTCATGTCCGGCAATTCGCATTTCCTGCGCCAGAGCCAAACAGCGCATGACGTGTCCTGTACCTATTGCTGAACTGGCATCTGTACGGAAGATAAAAGCACTCATGTTAATCTCTGGAATCCGCTATGCGCTTCTGGACCATCAAGCCTCTCTTTCAGGGAGCCATTTTTTTGTCCTGCAGCAATGTCTGCAAATACCTCATATGCTTCTGCAATGTATGCAGCAACATGCTCTTTTGTGTGTGCAAATGTTGCATAGAATTGGGTGGAAGCAAGATAGCCTCGTTTCAGCATTTCCTGCGTGAAATATGTTTTTGCTATTTGTGGCTCTTCGCATTCAAACGCAAAATGGCTGAGTGGCGGGATTCCTCCTATTTGCAAAGAGAGTCCTGTGGCGGCTGCTACAGCTGCCCACTCTTTTTGTATGAGGGTTCCCATGGCAATCAGGTGATTGTGTACCTGAAACTTTCGATGTTTTTGAATGGTGGCGATTGCTGCGACAGGACCAATTCTTTCAGTCCAATACGTGGAGCTAATAAATGTATTTTGCGCAGCTCGCATCACATTCTCCTTGCCCAAAATTGCGGCCATTGGGTAACCATTACTCATAGCTTTTGCAAAGACAGCAATATCCGGTTCTACACCGTACACCATATGCGCTCCGCCGCATGCTAAACGGAATCCGGCCGACACTTCATCAAAAATGAGGATAGCGCCGATGGAATCCGCTATTGAGCGTATTTGCTGCAAAAAGTTGTTAGCAGGTTCTTTGTCCCGGATTGATTCAACGACGATACAGCCGATTTCTTCGCCATAATTTTTTACAATTTCTTCCAGCTCTTCAATCCGGTTATACCGAAAAGGAATGGTAGTGTCCTTGAGTGAACGGGGAACGCCGGCTGGATCCAATCCAGAAAGCAAATGGCCGTCCAGCGCAGCGTCGCTTGCTACGTTGGCAGATAAGTACCAATCATGCCATCCATGGTATCCACAAAAGGCAATGCGATCACGCTTGCTTTTTGCGCGGGCAATGCGGACAGCAACAGCCATGGCTTCTCCGCCACATCGTGCATAACGGACCATTTGTGCCCATGGGTGGAGATCAATAAGCAGTTCTGCCAGTTCCACCTCTTCCGGACAATTGAGCGTGCTCATAGTTCCTGCATCAATTGCTGCCTTTACTGCAGTATCTACATCGGGATCCGCCGCACCAAGAATACAGGTACCGATACCGTTGTGACTCATATCAACATATGTATTGCCATCCAGATCCGTTACCGTGACCCCTTGTACGGATTTGTAATACGCCGGCCAGTGTTCAGGCAGGAACATTTCCGGACGCTTGCTGAGGAGCTGCGTTCCTCCCGGAATGTATTTCTTCGCTTTCCTATAGAGGTTTTGTCCTGTGTTTACCATATTTGCCAGTGTAGATTATTCTTTGAGGAAACGCTTGTCTTCTTCCAGTGATTTTTGCATGCCTTCATTCATAGGAATTCCTTCATTTATTTTCTGTAGGTCTGGTTTCTTTTGCAGTAATGCCAACGTTTCTTCCATGCTGAATATGTCTTTTCCAATTTCTGTAAATACCCTGCGCACGAATTCTAAATCTCTTTTTTCATCTACTGTCCAACGAAGAACAGAGAGGTCGATCTCTTGTTTAAAATGTCCCATGGCGAATCGTTGCGGATTTTTGTGTATGAATGGGGTGACATGCTCCCGCTCAGAAGGGAGTCGTGCTTCCTGATTCGCTGCTTCTAACGCAGAAAAACTGAAAATTTCAGTGTCCAGTCCGTCAGGAAAGGTTCGTTCTATTACATTGCTTACATAGGAAAAATTTCCGTTATGAAACATGGTGACTACTGCACGAATGACTTCTGGATCTAAAAGGGGGCAATCTCCTGTGAGCCGAGCGATAACATCTGCATGTACTGATTCGGCAGCTTGCCAATAACGACTTAGGACATCATTTAAGCTGCCACGGAAAACATGAATTCCTCGTGTATTGCAGAACCTTGCAAGCTCATCGTCATTGCTGTCATCGGATGTCGCAACAAGCACATCGTCGAAAATTTCTGCAGCAATCGCACGTTCTATTACGCGTTCTATGAGCGGCTTGCCGGCAATATCCATTAACATCTTTCCCGGGAGCCGGGACGAGTTCATGCGTGCCTGGATGATGGCGACAGTTTTTAGAGGCATTGGCGACTCTGGAGAGCAATATGCAGTGCATTTTTTGCTTCTGCAAGCGATCCGTAGGGTTTTGTTTTCTGCACAATGGCGCGGAAGAAGTGCGAAATTTCTTCTTGGTATGCCCAATTAAACTCATATCCTCGCGGTTCTGGGTACGATGCACTCACTTCTCCCTTTTGGCTGAACAGCAATACACAGTTGTCACGGATATCCCACTTGATCACGCCATTTGTACCTGTGACGATGCAAAAACGTTTGTACTCTGGTTCTGTGAAGCTCAAGTGTACCTGGCTCATGGCGCCACTCTTATGCTTAAGAGTAATATCTGCCGTGCCATCAACAGCAAGACCAATGGAGGTGGCAGGTTTCACTACTGCATGTTCCAGAACTGCGGAGCCCAGATACCACAATGCAAGATCGATCTCATGGATGCAGTCGAGAACTGCGCCCCCCTGCAGAGGATCTGCACTGTAACTTTTGCGATAGTCCTGCTGAGGACGCCAGTTAGGGAGGAAAGACCCCGTGTAGATCTCCGCATGTTTCACTGTTCCGATCCTTCCTTCCTCCATGAGATTCTTTACCATTGCGGGTCCGTGATGGAACCGCATGTTGCAGCCAACCATACAGATGATTTTTTTTGCTGCCACTTCCTGTTCCAGCTCTTCTGTGCCATCCATGTTGTACGAAAGCGGTTTCTCAATAAAGAGGTGTGTTCCTGTTTGCGCTGCAAGCAGAGCCTGAGAAATGTGGAACTTCGTCGGGGAGCAAATCACAGTGATATCAGGTTTTGTCTCTGTGAGCGCCTCTTCAAAATTGGTATGTGTTTGAACAGAAAGATCCCTTTGTATTCCTTTGCGGTTTGCTGCATCTGGATCGCAGACAACTACGCGTTCTACCCCCAAATCGATAAGATTACGCGCATGTCTCTTCCCGATAGATCCGGCTCCGCTGACAAGAACGGTGAAAGGAATAAAAGGAGAAGCCACCATTAATTGCTGTAAAAAGTGCAAACTTTTTGAACTGCCGCAATGACATCATGAATATCGTCATCGGACATTCCTGCGAACAGCGGCAAAGAGAGGATCTCTGTATAAGCTCTTTCTGCTTCGGGACAATCACCCTCCTTTGTGCTGAAGTGTTCGCGGTAAAACGGATGCAGATGCACCGGGACGTAGTGCACATTGACACCAATGTTCTCAGCCCGGAGCGCCTGAAAAATTTCCGTTCGTCCAACGCGGAGCTTGTCTAAATTCAAACGAACGACATAAAGATGGTATGCATGCGTTACATTACTACGTACAGCCAGAGGCCGTAGTTCCTGCATTGGTGCGAATGCCTGGTTGTACATCTGTGCTATGTGTTGCCGACGGGCTGTCCATTGTGGAACTTTCGTCAATTGGCTGATGCCCAGAGCACACTGTATGTCTGTCAGGCGGTAGTTGTATCCCAGGGTCGTCATTTCATAGAACCACGAGCCCTGCTGGTGACGTTCCCGGTGGTCGCTGGTTAAACCGTGATTACGGAACCGGCGCATAGTCTTTGCCAGCGTTGCATCATTGGTGGTCACCATTCCACCCTCACCGGTTGTCATTGGTTTTACGGCATGGAAACTGAACGTATTGAGTGTTGCGAGTGATCCCACGGGCCTGCCGCGGTCGCTACCACCCAGCGCATGGCATGCATCCGCGACAATGGGGATGTTCTGTGCATCGGCAACAATCCGCAATGTATTGTAGTCACAGGGTTGTCCTGCATAATCCACTACCAGAAGAGCTTTTGTTTTCTTTGTGATAGCCTTTTGCACCTGGTTGGGGTCTATAAGTAATGTCTGTGTATCGCTGTCTACAAAGACGGGCGTAGCCCCCAGGAATACGACTGCATTAGCGGTCGAAGCGAATGTCATTGTTGGAACAATGACCTCATCCCCCGGACCGATTCCTAATGCAAAAAGGGCTGCATGCAATGCGGCTGTACCATTGTTCACGGCAACTGCTTCCTGTGTGCCGACAAACATTGCAAACGCTTTCTCGAATTCTGCTACTTTCGGTCCTGTAGTCAGCCAGTCGGACTGCAGGACGTGTTGCACTGCCTGTACATCGTTTGCATCAATGCTCTGGCGACTGTAGGGAAGCAGTGTTGCGCGCACCGGAGTGCCGCCGTCGATGGCTAAAGACGAAGGCATCGTCATTGAATTATAACATCGCCTGTAATTGCTCCACAGTTAGCCATTCTTGGTTCGTGTCACTAGCGTAACGGAATCCATCGGGGAGATTGGGTTGTGGCCAGGGTTCTGCTGTCCAAGGTGCGTTTTCCGGGAAAATTACATAAGAATCTTGGCGTTCAACAGTATGGCGTG
>JBAYNS010000037.1:0-9042 GCA_041678625.1 Candidatus Peribacteraceae bacterium | reverse complement strand
GTACAGGCATCGCAGAACCCCACTGTTCCTGTTTCTCTGCCACCGGAGCTTGATACAACGGCGTTACGCGGTGGCTTGCTTCTTGCGCGGGAGGGACAGAAGTGGGAAGACGCCATTATTCCTTGGTACAAAAAGATGCTGCGCGCAGTCACTCATTTGTTCCCTGTGTATCTTTCCACGTGGATATACACAAAGGCGCAAGAGGCCAAGAAGAAAGATCCGCGGGTACGCTCTGCATTGGGTAAATTTCTGCTCTGGACCGGTCTGGATTCGCTTGCTGCCAGCACGATTGATGCGTATGGCTCCGATATTACCATCCCGTCGGCAACACCTTCTCCTGTATCTCCCGAGTCGCCAGATATGCCTCTGCCTTCCAGTGCTGAGCTGCCTCGAACACCTCCTGCAGTGCCTGCGGCAACCGATAACCGGCCTAGTGCCGGTGGTGGTGCCGCACCTGCTGTTCCAGAAGGTGCAGCGCCTGTTCCAGAAGTAAAGCCTTACGCGTTCAATCGACAATATGAACTTCTGGTGGGCGATAGGCCGTACCGGCTCCAGGTACGATTTATGAATAAACTCTTAGATCCGCCGAGGGAAGAAGATTGGGATCTGACGCCGTACATTACCGGCGTACAGGAGACGGATGAAGCGGTTACTCTGGCGCTCCATGCCGATCCAGAGAAGGCCGATGAGGCAGGGCGGCGCATTGCCACTATGCTCCAGAGCCCCAGGCTCACTCTGGCAGGAATATCCTTTGGTTCGATGATTGCGCCTTTGCTGCGCGGCGAAATCCGCATTCCCCGTTCGGCGCTCGATGCAATCGCCCGTAAAGCGGCAGGAGGAGGATCAGAAAAAGTAGTCCTCACTGAAGATGATCTAAAGAGTCTGACGTTTCACAATAGCGAACTCTCGCAATTGCTTACAGCGATGAATGCCGTTCTGCCCGCGAACAAGCAGATTACCGGTGTTGCAGATCCATTTGTGATGCCAAAAGGCTCGCAGCTCTCCTTTTCGCTGGTGGCAGCATCGCACTGATAGACAGAGATGGTGTGCGGAGCTGATCGCATTTTTTCTATGAGAGAGATCTCATTCATGCTATAATTATAGTGATGATCAATACTCTCTTTCTGACCGATCAGGAGCATGTTCTCTTTGATGCGCTTCCTGCAAAACTCAAGGAGGGGTGGCAGGTGGAAAGTGAAACGCAGGTCTTCAACGACACACCACGGCATGCGTATGTTCGCTTGAGTCTTTTGACGATCAATGACCCTAAGATTCTCGCTTTTATCGAACGGGCGCAGGCTACTACATCCATTGATGATCTTGCAGCTCTTATCCTTGATACAGATCTTTCTGGCGTGTCAGAGAGAGCAATTGCCAAGCTTTTCTTTGCTCTTGGACCGGCACCTCTCGCCAAAATCGTCCCTGTTATGTTGGCTGCTGCGAAGAAAGATCGTTCTCTTGAGGAAGTTGCAGCTGTTACCACAGTGCGTCATACAGTTCTTTCTTCCCTCAAGCATTCTTCACAGATCGCATGATTGCTACTTCTACAACAGAGGCTTCTCCTGAACGGTTGGAATTCTTTCCAACGCCGCGCAATATCGAATCCGCATTCGAAAGAGTGCGCGAGCTTCCTGACCGCGTGGAACTCAAAGAGCGTATTGCGGATATGGATGCAGAGCATATTGCTGCATCATTGCAGAGCGCAGAAGGGCAGGCGGAACTCATTGAGCTTTTGACATCTCAGCAGGATACGTTCCGCGAAGCTGGAGTAGATTTTCGTCCAGAAGAATTGCAGTCCACAGTGGCGCTTGTCGGTGCTACGCTCAAAGATGAACAAGACTACGATATGCTCATTCGTCAGGCGGAAGGAATAGAAACTACAGCGGCAGAGGTGCAAGAAGCTTCTGAGCAGCAGCCTGGAATTTTTCGGCGAGCTCTGAATGCTGTCGGTGGCTTTGCAAAGCACCATCCCATTGTTACTTCTTTGCTCGTAGCAGGGCTTGTTGCCACTGCAGCAATCGGAAGCGTTGCCTTGGCAGCGCATCTGGCCGGAGGGTGGTCTGCACTTATGACAAAGGTTGGCTTGGCTGCAGAGGGGGCTGCTCTTGGCGAAGTGGGAGGTGCAATGGATGTTATGGAACCGGTGGCCGAGGGGCTTTCCGGAGCGGGTGCTCATGCTGTGGAAGGCGGTGCTTCATTTATGAGTCCGTAGACGTCTTGTCTTTTATACATACACATACATATCATGCCCGAATCTCTTTCTCCTTCTGAATCGCGCGAGCGCGGACCTGTATCATCTTTCGACAAGGAATTTGAACAGTTTGAATCTTTGTTAGGAGAAGAGCCGCCTGTTCCGGTACCTGGTCAGTGGGAACATAAAATTACTGGCGGCGGTCCGGGTTTTGAAGAGGGGACGCTCTCTATCAAAGATATTTACAGCCGCATGGAACAGTTGGCCACAAAGGGGCTAGAGAACTTTTGGGATCTGGAGGAATGGAATCAAGAGGATTTGCGTGCGCGCAAACTTCAGGCGTGGAATGCCATGCAGCAGTCTGGTGATCAAAATGGCCGTGAAAAATCTCGTCAGGAATTTCTTCTGACGAATGAAGCGCTCACATACCACGCCTATCTTCCACAGACATTGACGTTTCTGCGGTGGACGCTTTTGCAGTACCGCGGACTGCGTCAGCGTTGGGAGCACTACAATCCTGGTCCGGTACCATCCGAGTATGATCGTCTGGAGCAATTTGCCGGAGAATATCTGGCAAAACTCAATCAGGCTCTGCGTGATCGTCTGGCGTTTGCACGTGCGATTCAATTTCAGGGCATGATCGACCTGCAGGCAAATTTGCCTGTATTGGAAGGCCGACTGCAAAGCCTTGAATCTCAGAAAGATGCTGATCCTGGTGAAGTAACTCGCTTGAAGCATTTGGTTGCTGTAGCCAATGCATTACATATTCAAACACAGAATCCTGATGAATTGCGTCAAAAGGCGGAGGAAGCATTGGCAACTCTTGATGTTCCCGAAGAGATCAAGAATCAGATTCGTGCATCCGGTGGAGGTTCTAAAGAGGTGCGCGAACTGAAGAATCGGTACGATGCGCACATTGTGAATTTGCTCACTGGCAAGTCACAGTTCACAGGGCTTTCTGAAGATGTGCTTCCACAGATGATGTATGTGCGTTTATGGAAAGACTTCAATGCGGAACTCCGTGATGTTCAGGAAAATGTTACACGCGATCTGGCGCGTAATCCCAAGAAGAGCGTTGAGGATCTAAAGGACTACATTGTTGGTTTGCGTGCCGAGCACATTCAAGGCGGTGTGGATTTTGTACATGGTCTTGGTGAACAGGAATTACTTCTGGAGGAGATTGCCCGCTTACGTAATCAGTTTGGACCATCACTTGATGGAGAAGGGGTGTCTGCTCAACCAGTTTCTTTGTCGCCCAAAGAAGCAAAAGAACTTCAAGAATGGTTAGAAAAGAGGGCGGACTTTCGTCTTCAGCAGGTCCGCGAGGCGCTTGATGGTGCGGATAAAATGCTCGATATCTCCATCACTCAAGAAATAGAAGATAATTGGAATAAACGTGGTAAACCAGTGGTGACAAACATCATTGAACATCTTGCCCGTGCTGCAACCAGTCCTTTGCCTTCCAAAGATAATACCAATATCTCTGCCCGGGCATATCGTACTCTTGCGAAGATTATCGATTTACCGGAGAGCGAAGAAGAGCAGCATGAGAAGCTTTCCGGACAAATTCAGGAAGCACTGGGTTGGTCGAAAGGAAAAACATGGGATGAACTTACCGATGCGGAAAAATCGAAAATTCTTGAGCAGTGCAAATCCGTTGTAGATGCCAAGAAAAACTTTGATCGATCCTCCATCGCGCACCTGAAACAAACGATGGATCTTGTGGAAAAATTGCCTCCATCGGAAGAATCCGCAGGAGCTGTGATAGATATGGAAGAAATTCGCCGCATCGAAGAAGCCATTGCACGGGGCGATGTCCGTACACTCCCCAAGAAACGCATTGATCGCGATATTGTTGGTATGGTGATCGAAGGTCAGGTCATTGATCCCGCCAAGGCAACGGTGTTACTGATACGCCAGCGTGACAAGGAATGGGGTGACCCCGAACAGCGTAGTGGGTTTATGGGGGAATATGCGCAGTATATGCAGGCTTTGGAGGAAAATGTGCAAGGAAATTTTGCTTTCTCTCAGGCTCTGTTGGAGGCTGAGCAGGCGTGGCGGCAATATGCCTACGATGTGGCAAAAATGACTGCAGTCCCTGTGGCTGCGGCGGCCTTGTGGCCACTCATTGTCGCAGGAGGAAGCTTGGCGTTGCAGGGTACCTATTTGGTTGGGAAGGGAGCTTATAAAATGGCACGTGGTGGTGGAAAGCTCCTGCGCGCTCCTCGCGTTGCCTCCGGTACTGCTGAACAACTCACACGACTACGTTATCTTGCATGGGAGAGACGGATCACGCAGGCACTTGAGACAACACGTGCAGGAAAGATGATCGCGAAACTCAATGCATTGCGTAATTTGCGCGTTGCGCGTGTAACAGGTACCACGCTAAAAGTTGCTGGGTGGGCGGCAATTCCTGCCATTGCAGTGTACGAAAATCATCTCAATAATCAGCGTATCAAGGCAGCAGAAGGCAATGCGGCATTGCAGACAGAGTACCGTTCACAGAATACAGCAACATGGCTGGAGGCTGGTGGGGTTGCAGCAGCATTTGCGGTACCGGGCGTACTTGCCTCTGGCATTCTGGCTGCTCCTGTGTGGTGGGCCCGTGAATACAACGGAGAACGGTCGGAGTACAAAGCCGGTTGGGATCGCACTGTTGCCGATATGGTTCGAGAGAATGATAGTGCGAATCTCCGTGAAAGGCTTTTTCAAAAGGCTCCTGGCAAAGAGGCGGAATCCGGAGGTGGAGGTGCATACAGAACCAGAGTTGGTTCTTGGGTTCGGAGTAAAGAAGATCAAGAGGAAGCAATTGCTAGCGTGGCTGGCGGCAACCGTGGAGAGAGAGGCAGGGTGTATGAAGCATATTTCTGGGAGAATCTCGCCGTTCCCGAGGACATGCCAGACAGCACAAAACGCAATATTCTCTTAGATAAACTTGCCTATGTCCAGGCAGCAACGCACGGGGGAATGGAAGCTGTGCCGAATACTGTCCTAGAACAGGCAGATATCTGTGCACAGCTCATCCAGACATGGAAAGAACTCCAGAGGACGGGGCAACCGGAGGTTATTTCGTACTTTGATGACAAAGGGGAACGCAAGTGGCTTGATCTGCGCGATCTTGCAGCGACGGATTTTTCCAAAATGAACGGAGTGGTTACAGATTACATGACGCATGTGCAACCGGTGCAGGAGCTGCTGCTTTTCAATGCGCTCGGTGATACGGCACGTGATCATAAACGTGAATCCATCAGGAAAGCTGAATGGAAGAAAGCACGAGAACACGTACGGTCTGTGTTACTTTCAAAGCTCATACATCCTCTTCATGACATTGAGAGGCACATTCGCAAGATTGACTGGGATGGCATGGATATCTGGCCGGTTTCCTCTGGTCAAATGCATGCGGAAAATCTCATACGTGCAGCCATTGCCCGTGATATCGAAAGTGATGTTGATTATACGGTCAATGAACTCCTCTACGGTCGCTTAACGCAGGAGCAGTATGAAGAATTTTTGAAGAGGTGCCGTTCGCGGTTCGCCGAATTGCGTGATGCTACCAGTACATCCGAAAAAGTGAGTGCGTATCAAGAAGCAGCTGAGCAGCGATTGCGTGATGCAGATGTTGATCTGGACGCAATTATGGAGGCAGATCGGAAAGAAAATCCGCTCTATCAATTGTTTCCGCACGCAGAAGAGTAAGGGGAAATACTAGCGGTGCAGGCTCCTGGGGCTTTAGGATAGTTCCGCATGGAAATCCGGAACTTCTGCCCTTCGGCTCGCTCTGCTCGCTCAGGACAAAAAATATTATGAGTATAAGGAATTTTTGCATCATCGCGCACATTGACCACGGTAAGTCCACGCTTGCCGATCGCATGATTGAGCTTACTGGGACAAAGCAGAAGCGCGAAATGAAAGCGCAGCTCTTGGATACCATGGATCTGGAACGTGAGCGCGGTATTACCATCAAGCTGCAACCGGTGCGTATGCTCTTTCATGGCATACAGCTCAATTTGATCGACACACCCGGTCATACCGATTTCCGTTATGAAGTCAGCCGCAGCCTTGCTGCGTGCGAGGGGGCGGTTCTGCTCGTGGATGCTTCGCAGGGAATTCAGGCACAGACGCTGGCCGTACTCATGATGGCGATGGAGCACGATCTGACGATCATTCCTGTCCTGAATAAAATTGATCTCCCCGCTGCGGATCCGGAGGCAGTCAGTGCAGAGGTCGTTAAATTGCTTGGATGCTCCAAAGAAGAAATTCTCCGGATTTCCGCAAAAGACGGCAGGGGAATAGAAGAGGTTTTACAAGCGGTGGTGGAAAGGATTCCCAGTCCTGTACAACGTTCTTCGTTGCTGGTTCCTTGTTCTTCAGCGAACAACAAAGAACGGGGAACAAACGTTGCCCGTGCTCTCATCTTCGATGCCATCATGGATTCTTACCGTGGAGCCGTGGCGTATGTGCGGGTACAGGAAGGAGAATTTGCCAAAGGGCAGAAGATTCATCTGCTTGGCACCAAGGCTATTTTCGAAATACAGGATCTGGGGCATTTTGCTCCGCAATACATTGCCGACCGTAAGCTTTCCGCAGGGGAAATCGGCTACATCGTGACGGGTGCCAAAGATGTGGCTCATGTGCGTACGGGGGATACTGTCGCTTCATCAGCCGCTTGTATGCCATTGCCCGGATACAAAGAGCTACAACCGATGGTCTTTGCCGGACTCTATCCGTCGGAAGCTGATGGATATCCGGATCTGCGTGTTGCACTGGAGAAACTTGCTCTGAATGATGCTGCTTTGCGCTTTGAGCCGGAGCGCAATGCGGCGTTGGGCAACGGGTTTCGCTGTGGATTCTTGGGGCTTTTGCATATGGATATTGTTCAGGAGCGTCTGGAGCGTGAGCATGATTGTGATCTGATCATCACGGCGCCCAGCGTGCTCTACGAAGTGCAGTTGCAGTCCAAGCATCCTGCGGAAATTGTGCGCAGTAGTCTGCTCAAGGAGGATGAGCCCGATACTGCCCGCATCAGCAATCCGGCGGATTTCCCCGATCCGACGTATATCAAAGAAGTGCGTGAACCGTGGGTGAAGCTGGAGATTGTGTGTCGTGCACAGGACATTGGTGTGGTTTTGGAGATGACCCAAAAACGCAGAGGTGTGCATTTGGCACTGGAATACTTGGATGCGGATCGTGCACTTCTGCATTTTGAAGTCCCTCTGCAGGGGATTGTGCTCGATTTCTTCGATCAGCTTAAGTCATCGACAGCTGGCTACGGTTCCATGAGTTATGAATTACTCGAAAACCGTGTCGGCGATCTTGTAAAGATGCAAATCTTACTGCTCGGAGAGCCTACAGAAGCACTGAGTACCATTGTGCATAAGAGCGAGGCGCAGAGAGTGGGAGGGGTGATTTGCAAAAAACTGAAGGAGACCATTCCCCGTGCGCAGTACCAGATCCCCGTTCAGGCTGCGATTGGCGCCAAAATTATCGCACGTGAAACAATCCCTGCGTTCCGGAAGGATGTCACAGGTTCCCTGTACGGAGGAGATGTCACGCGCAAACAGAAGCTCCTCAAAAAACAGAAGAAGGGGAAGAAGCGCCTGAAGAAGATGGGCAAAGTAACTCTGACGCAGGAGGCGTTTCTGAGTGTACTGAAGCGCTGAGTTTCTGGCGTTCGTCTCTTTTGAGCAATTGTGTAAGCGCAGCAAGTGCTTGACCTGCGATGCCGATTTGCTGATCTAAAAATGCTTGATGTGATGTTAATCGTCCCGATCCTTCCTTTAGAGCAATGGCAAGCTCATCCAGTCCCCTTTGTGTCAGTGCAGCTCTGCCTGCTGCTGATTGAAAAAATGCTATGGCGGTTTGGGTTTGAATCTCGTTGTCTGTTGATAAGCCAGCAGCAAACTGGTCTAGGTGTTCTTGAAGACGAGGGCCACAGTAGGGTGTAGTTTTTTCCATATTCGACCATACTATGTCAGACTGTTTCTGTATTTCACAACTACATTTTCCGCTTTCGGCAACATTTTTGGCTCTTCCGCTCGAGGAGCAGCCCAAGTGGCAGTTCCAGGCGCTTCAGGAGGAACTCAAAGATTTTGAGAATTGCCTGCGCTTCCAGAATCCACAGACTCCGCATGTCACCCTTTATTACTGGCAGGAGGTTATGGAGATTGAATATCAGCAAATTCACGCTCAGGCGCAGAAGATTGCCGCGGGCAGAGCGCCGTTTACGATGCGGGTGACGCATGCCGATACGTTCGGCTCGCGAGGGGAAGATCGCGTACTCTTACTGGAAGTGGCATTTAGCGAAGAGCTTGCCCGTCTAAAAAAATCGTGTCCGTGGCCCGATGGCCGCCCTTTTCATCCGCACATCACTCTTGCGCGTATTTCTCATCCGCAGCGATTTGCCACCATCAAAAAGAAGGTGATGAAAGCTCTGGATGACTGTGCATTCGCTATCCCCGTTGATCGTCTGCGGTTGTATGCGGAAATTGACGGGCGGAAACAGACGCCGTTGGAGGATTATTCGTTCTCTTCCTGATCTTCTTCTATCCGTGCGTTCAGGAGTGCTTTTCGTGCAGTTCCGATGAAGGGTTGAAAGACCGTTTGCAGAATACTCGCGGTGAGAGGCTGGATTTTTTCAAATGATGTCGATTTCCCTCGTTTCTGGAAAAATTCCTGAAGAATGAATGTGGTGAGCTGCAGAACGGTTCCATCAATATTCTTCTCATCAATCATGAGTTTGAGCAGAATTTTCTCCGGGGAGAGCGAGAGAACCAACTGCATGCGTGTAATCCACTCGATCAAGGTGTGATTGGCTTCGGCATCAATTTCCCCGGTCTTTGTGAGCGCCATGG
>JBAYNS010000036.1:0-9418 GCA_041678625.1 Candidatus Peribacteraceae bacterium | reverse complement strand
GGCTCACTGGCACCTTGTTGCCCCTCGGGCAACCCCACTGCATTCCCAGAAGCTTGCATGAGCACATTAGGCACCTCCCTCTCTAATTGTGTAATAGTAGGCAAATTTGCCAAACTGCGTGCATTGCCTGGCCCCGGAGGCGCAACGCCAAATCCATCGATGATGATGAGAGCGCAACGGGACATGCGCAGATGAACCTACCACGAAAGGCACTGTAGTGCTATAATATGAGTGCAAATGGAAATCCAAAGAATCTCACGCATACGGTTTCTGCACACCATCGGGTGGGCAGTCTTAGGCAGCTGTTTGCTGGTTGCCATTATGGCCACACTCGGCAGAGCTTCCTATAACTTCTCTGCTGCCCTCACCGATAAGCCGGACATCGCCATTTATATGCTGTTGGAAGACCGTGATCTACAGGAAACCAAACTGATCCGGGAAGTCAGCGAACAGGAACGGCACTACTATGCAGAGAGCAAAGACGGTCCGCTTTTGGTCGTCCTGCGCAGAGGCCCTAAGGAGTGGTATGTGGATAGTGTGGAAGAACTACGCGAGTAGGAGCCCTGCGTATAACATGCAGAAATCTGTTCTTATTGCGAAAATATTGCACAGAAGAACGAGTTGTTCTAAATAACTCGCTTGGGAGGAAAGCTATTTTTCTCCCTGTACCTTCTCCAAGATAACCGAGAGTGGAAAAACGACGACTGCATTCCAAATACGCTTAAGCCGTTTGGGTTCTTTATAGAGACGATAGAGCCACTCGAATCCTGTGTGTTGCATCCATTGCGGCGCGCGCTTTTGCGCGCCTGCAAGAAAATCGAACGTGCCGCCAATGCCCATCGCCACCCGCACGCTCGGGAGCTCTGCAAGATGTTTGGCAATCCATAGGTCTTGTGCCGGTGCACCAAAAGCGACTAGGAGGAGGTGTGGCTTTGCCGCACGGATGCGATCAAGAATGGCCGGGGCATCATCGTTGCGCGGGCTGCCGGAGTAGGTGCCGGCAATCGTGAGTGATGGATTTTTCTGGCGGAGGGTCTCGGCTGCGCGCTGCGCAACACCGGGTGCCGCACCGAGTAGAAAAACCGGATGCCGCGCATCGAGTGTGGCACAGAGTGCCGTGACGGTATCCACTCCAGTTACACGTTCAGGAAGGTGTTGTCCTGTAAGACGCGCCATCCACAGGAGCCCCGCACTATCGGGAATATTCAGACTTGTATGGCGGAGCACTTCTTTGAATGCCGGATTGCGGCCGGCTTCCACCAGCATTTCACTGTTGGGAGTGGCAATGTGGTACTGGCCGCCGACATGGAAGAAGCGCTTTAAGTGCCCGCCGAAGAGCATGTGCTGAATATGCGTGAGTGCTTCCACAGCCGTCACGGCATCAATGGGAATTCCCCGGAGCATAACCTGCTTGCGTTCCATACCTCCATGGTAGCGCTGCTATGCCTTCCGCGCAGCATCAAGTATAGTGCACCTATGCGCAGCGCACCGTTGACCATTATCGCCACACTGCTGCTTGCCGGCTGCATTCAGGTGCAAGTGCCGCAGAACACGCCGACTGTGACTGTTCCTGATGAGACAGCGGTGCAGACGGAGGAGGCGGCAGATTTGGATGTAGAAGCGATGATTACCGGAACAGGTGCAATAGCCGAACGCCTGCTGCCCAACGGAATTCTGGATATCGGTGATCCTGATGCCCCGGTGACTATGTTGCTCTTTACGGAACACCATGCGCGATATACACGCCCGTTTGAGAACGATCACTTTCCGCAGTTGCTGGAAGAATTCATTGTTCCGGGAACATTGCGGTTACAGATTGCAATTCTCCCTCTGAAGAAATTCCCCAATTCCCAAACGGCTGCCACAGGACTTTTATGTGCCGCCATGCAGAACAAAGGATTACCGATGCATCACACGCTCTCTCAGCGATTGGAAGAGGAGCGTCTGGCACCGGAAATCTACGCAGAGGAACTAGGACTCGATATGAAGATGTTCAATGAATGCATGACAAACGAGGAAACTGCACGCATGTTGGAACAGCAAAAGGCATGGGCAGGATCACTGGATGTGACGCTGGTTCCCACATTCTTCCTGAACGGAGAAAGACACGTAGGCCTGCCGAACTATGCGGATTTAAGGGGAATGATTGAGGAATTAGAGAGTAGGAAATAGGAATGAGGAAACAAGGAACTAAAAACCAGGAACAAGGAGCTATGTATTACTATAACTCTTTCCTGTTTTTGTTAACTCCCTATCTCTTAACTCGTACCAGTTTCACCCGCGCCGTCTTGCCGGCAACAATTTCCACATTCCCTTTTGCAACACTAAATTCCTTTGCCAGAAATTTGATGAGCTCTGCATTCGCTTTCCCTTTTTCCGGCGGCGCTGCAACGGCAATCTTCACGCTCTCATCATCCATCACTTCCATGATGCGCGTTTTGGCCGCACCCGGAACTGCGCGAACGGTGAACTGCACCGTGCCCTCGCGCCGAAGTTGTTCCTGCAGAAAGGCTTCCATGATACAAAGATTATCGGATTATTGTGATTCGCGCTGCTGCTCCACGAGTGCATCTTTTATCCGTCGACGCACATGCATCATGAAAGTTCTCTGATTAGCATGGGGTTCATATTGCGCCAAACCCAGACACTCCACTTTCCCTGGCATTCTGTCGTGCGTTTCCAACCAGCGTTTTGCCACCTCATCAGAATCGCTCATGAGAACAGTGTGAAGGAAGATAAGCAGAGGAACAATGAAACACCATTGAATGTTGTTATCCCTCGAAAAAGCTGCACCAAATGACATGTGAAGAACATAAGAAAACCGTAGCTTGGGTTCGGTTACCCAAGCGAACCTGCGTTATCAGAGCTTCCGCACCAAAGGACACCGAGGCACGTAAACCGCGTGCCTCTCTCTTTATTGCAGTTTTTCTCTCCTCCATTTTTCAATTTCGGCATGGTTCCCGTTCAGCAGAACTTCCGGCACTTTCATCCCTTCAAATTCCTCCGGACGCGTGTAGTGCGGGTATTCGCGCTTGCGATCGAGCGCCGCGCTAAAGCTCTCTTCTTCCGAAGATTCATCCTTGCCAAGCACGCCCGGAATCTGCCGTGCGAGTGCATCGATGAGCACCATCGCAGGCAACTCGCCGCCCGTGAGAACGTAGTCTCCGATGGAGATTTCTTCATCGATCCAGCCACCATCAATGATGCGCTGATCGATTCCTTCGTAATGCCCACATAGCAGAATCAACCACTCATGTTTCTTAGCAATATGTTCAACTTTAGATTGCTCAAGGCGCTCTCCCCTTGGCGAGAGATAGACGCGATGTAGCCCATTTTTTATTTTGCATTTTTTATTTTGCATTTTTTCGACACTTTCAATCGCCTCAACCACCGGCTCGCACATCAGTAGCATCCCCGCTCCGCCGCCATACGGCCTATCATCGACCTGCCGGTAGTTTCCACGCCCGAACTGCCGCAGATCATGGAAATGGAGTTCCAAAAGCCCCTCATCTTGTGCACGCTGCAAAATACTCTCCGTAAGAGGACCAGTGAACATGCCGGGGAAAAGCGTGATAACATCGATGCGCAAGGTAGAATGAGTATAGCAATGGAACCACCAAACACTGCACAATTGGACGTCTTAATTCCGACGTATAATCCTCAGCCTGATCACCTCAGAGAAGCGCTCACGGCGCTCAAAGCGCAAACATTTGCCGATTGGCGGTGTTTGATTCATGACGATGCATCGGACGTAGATGTACGGAAAATGGTAGAACCGTACCTGGACGATCCGCGCTTCACATTCGAACGATCGGAGAGAAGACTCGGCATCGGAAGAAACTGGAACACCTGTTTTAAAAAAACTTCCTCCCCAATTGTTGCCTATCTTTTTCAAGATGACGTATGGGACCCCATGTATTTACAACGTGCAGTACAGATTTTGAGTAAACATCCGGATGTTGGTTTCGTTTCCATGAACCACACGTACAACATTGAAACAAGTTTGTTAGGAGCAGAGGAATATTCCATTTTGCAGCAACGGAAGAGAGATCGTCTTCCTGCAGGAAGAAATGAAGGGCGTATTTTCCTCAACCAGTGGATCGAAGATAGTCTCTGGCCCAATCTTATTGGTGAACCGGATTTTGTGGTAATACGCAGAAATGTCATGGATCTTGCAGGACCTTTCAATGAAGAAATGAATCAGGTACTCGATCAGGAATACTGGGTACGGCTCCTTTTGCACACGAATTTGTATTACTGCGATGAAACATCCGGATTTTTCCGCGTACACGCGAACGCTGCAACCGCTCGCAATCGGCAGGAAGGACGCGGTCTTTTTGAACGTTTTAAAATACTCGACGACCACATTAAAGATCTCTCCACGAGGACCGAACGAAAGGCTGCACAAAAAGCACAGATAAAACAGTTTCAACTCATGGCAGAAAAGTATCGCACCAAACGCGATCGCGGAGATACAATCAGTTATAAAGGCGCAGGCACCATCAAAAAATTCTGCCTGCGACATCCTATTGTTGCAGCAAAAACTTTACTGAGAACTAGGTTTCGAGGATAAACAAAGATATGCCATCGACTCAAAATACGTTGCTTACTCAAACAAAACGCTCCGTGAAGGCGGCAACATCAACTTGTTTGACTTCATCGACAGGCGTTGTTTCTCTTCCCTTTCGCGACTCCAGCCGCTCGGAGAAATGCGGCACGCCCTGCGCCTGATACAGAATACCTGTAGCAACTCGTTGAGAGGTATCCACCGCCAATGCTCTTGCCACTGCGAAATCCGAGGAATCGTGTCCTTCGGCATTTGCATCGTAACAGTGCTCCAAGAGCCATTCGTGTGTTGCGAATTTGTTGTATGTGGGACACGCCTGCAGCATATCTACATAAGCAAAACCTTTGTGTTGAATGGCAGCTGCAAGAATCGCCGTCATCTGTTTGATGTTTCCTGACCAGCCGCGCGCAACAAATGTAGGGTTGAGTGCAAACACCAGATCCATACTATTGAGTGTAGCCTCCGGCATTCCAAACGGTGCCGTGTTCATCTTCTGCCCCTGCCATGTGAGAGCACTCGCCTGTCCGGTGGTCAGGCCATAATTCGCATTATTGTGGAGCACAAAAGTCATGTTGTAGTTGCTGCGAATGCTGTGTACCAGATGCCCAATACCTTCGGAGAAACTGGCACCGTCTCCGCCAATGGCAATCACGGGAACGGAAGGATTGGCAATCGCCGCACCGGCAGCAAGTGGAATGACACGACCATGAAGTCCGTGGAAACGATAGCCCGCGAGTTTGTCGCTCATGTTTCCATGGCATCCAACGTCAAAGCAGAGGAGCACCTGCCATGGAGCAAGTTTGAGTTCCACAAGCGCGCGCTTGATTGCTGTCCAGATGCCGTGGTTCCCGCAGCCGTCGCACCACGTGCACGTCTGCGGACTGGAGTAGTCGTTCATTGCGGGGCCGTTGGCGGAAAGTGGAATAATCATTGCACAAAGGAAGAACGAAGTGCCGCAACAATGTTATCAACCGTCGGTGATCGGCCATCGTACATAAGAATTTTCTGATCAAACTGCACATCGCATTCCTGCTGTAAAAGCATACCCAACTGCCCCTGTTGATTCCCCTCGATCAGAACCGTTTTTTGAGATTGTTCTGCGAGTTCCAGCAGACGTTCTGTTCTGAGCGGCCAAAGATATGTGTAGTGGAGGTAGCCGATGCGCATATTCTGCATTTCTTCCATGGCATCCAGTATCGCCCCCTTGGTGCTGCCCCAGCCGACGAGCAGGAGATCGAGCGCACTGCACTGATCTGATTGTCGCGCTACCCCATCATCGCTCAAGAGGAAGAATTCCGGAGGAGGCAGCGCTTTTTTGAGTGTCACCATTTTCTGCATACGCTTATGCATCTGCGCCACCGCATTCGCCGCGCTTTCATCAAAAGAACCGTCTGCCGCGTGTTCATATCCTTGTGCACAGTACGTTGGAGCATTGCTGCCCGGCAACCAGCGCGCGGAAATACCATCGGGCGCTGTTGGTGCATATCGATCAGTGGACTTGAGTGCACTAAGTCCTTTTGCATCGGTAACCAGTCGCCCTCGGCGCACCGCTCCATGCTGCTCGAGTGCGAAAACCGTGTAGAGCGCTTCCGCCGTGTGTTTATCGGTGAGCACCGTTACGGGAATCTGATATTCCTCGGCAAAATTGAACGCTTCCATCATGAGCGCAAAGGAATCCTCCGCATCGCTGACACTCATCACCAATCGCGGGAATTCGCCATGTCCGCAATGGACAGCCATGAGCAAATCTCCCTGTGCTGTCCACGTTGGCAACCCCGTGCCGGGACCCGGCCGTTGTGCCAGAACAATGACAAGAGGAGTCTCTGAAATACCACAGAGCGATATGGTTTCTGTCATCAGATCGTACCCACCACCCGAGGTACCGGTAGCTGCGCGCGTTCCCGCATGCATTGCTCCGACCGTCATTTGCACGGCTGTGATTTCATCCTCCGCCTGCTTGATAACCATACCGCTCTCTTTCTGAACATCAGCCAGATAGGTCATGAGCGGTGATGCCGGCGTCATGGGATAACTGGCAAACACCCGGCATCCCGCGGAAATAATGCCGAGTCCCATTGCCTGGCTTCCTGTGAGAAGGAGCTGATGCTTCCAGCGCTCATCAGGCTCGGGAAGTGCGATTGTCAGATCTTCCGCATGTTCCTGACGGTAACGCCAACCCTCCTCGATGCACGCAAAATTGAGTTCCAGCAGATCTTTCTTGTGCCCGAATTGTTCACGCACAAGTTCCTGAAGCTCCTCTTTAAAACAGCTCAGAAGTGCCCAAACGACCGACGTAATGAGCACGTTGCCAAGGATTGGCTTGGCATTGAGCTTGCGAAGAATCTCTTCCGTGGGGAGATAGAGAACGTGGATATCATTCTCTTCCAGGAATTTCTGGTCCTCAGGATTCTTGAATGTCCACTGCAGTGTTTGATGGAGGAGAATGCCGCCGGGCTTAAGATCCCGGAGATTGCGCTCGATTCCATCGTGATTAAAGGAGACCACTGCATCGGCTTGTGAACAGGAGCTACGAATCTGCGTATCGCTAATATCCAATTGGTAACTGGAATGTCCGCCCTTGATAAGAGACATGTATTCGCGATCCCCGAACACGCAGTACCCCCGGCGCTTGAGCCCTTTAGCACACATCTCTCCTACAGAATTCACACCCTGACCTTGTGCGCCGACGATTTTGATGGAAACGCGGTTCATCGGAAATATGTTAATTCGTTGCTTGTTGCTTGTTGCTTGTTGAGTATGAGGCAACAAGCAACCAGGAACGAGGAACTCGGAACCAGTAATGATTCAAAAGAAGAGAATTCATGAAGCCAAAAAGGAAACGAAAAGCTTCTCCCCCCACTTCTGTATTTTTTCCTCCTGTCCATAGGGCTCGTTCACAATGAGGAGCGGCGTGCTGAGGGGACGGCCATTGTGCCGAAGTACAAATTGCATCAGATGCTCGGTGGCACGGCAACTGTAATAATATCGGTCATCACCCAGCGCAATAATCGCACAGGGTTTCTCCTGCAGATCAATGTCCTTCGCACGGCTGTTGAGCAATGCATCCATATGTATATGGAGTTGCCCTTCACTCCCGCCGGTGTTCCACGTTCCACAGGCAAGAAGGAGGACATCTCCTGCGAGCAAATCTTCTGGACCTGCTGTCTCTGCACGCTGCACATGCAATACGAGAGAAGGAGACTTCTCTGCCAGATGTTTCTGGAGCGTTTCTATAACATGTTCCGTGTGTCCCGTTGATGTGGCATAGATGATGGAAAGCGAGGACATACAAGAGCATTGTACCGTCTTTGACAGGTGGCAAGTTGCGAAAGATCGGCAATTACGAGTACTCTTGCCACACTATGAAGCTTAAAACTCTCTTCCGTCACCTGATTGAACTTGGTATTGAAGCCGATCTTCGTCCCAGAAAGGACATCGACAAAATTTTAAAGAAAGCCAAGGATCAACAGAAAAAATTGGAAGGAAAAGAGAAAATGCTCTTTGATGAAGAACGAACCTGGAATCCTTATCCAGACACACGCATCCTTCATGGTACCGGTGAAGAAGAGGTGAAGACCATTATCGTAGGTATCGATGTGGAAACGCCAGAACTCATCTTAGTTGATCATCTGAATAAAGGAGGAGCGAAGATTGATGCAGTGATGCTGCATCATCCGGAAGGGCGCGCACTGGCAGATTTGGAGAAAGTGATGCCGATACAGATTGATGTGCTGCATCAGGTCGGTGTGCCGGAAAACCTTGCCGAAGGACAATTAAGACCCCGCATGGAGCGCGTCTGGCGTGCAATCCATGCGGATAATCTCTTCCGCACACAGCGTGCAGCTGAGCTTCTTAAGCTCCCTGCATTCAACTGTCACACACCGGCCGATAATCATGCGATGCAATTTATGGAAAAGACCATCTGCCCGAAGAAGTTCGATACATTGGGAGATGTCCTCAATGCTCTCATGGATATTCCAGAATATGAGGAGTACGCACGGCGTGGAAATCCTCCTATTCTTGTGAGCGGTTCTAAGAGTGGCCGCCCGGGGAAAATTGTGGCAACGGAATTTACCGGTGGTACCAATGGACCGGAAGAATTCATTGAATCGCAGGCAAGAGCAGGTGTGGGAACTATCCTTACAATGCACGTAACCGAGAAGGCGCTGGAGAAAGCCAAGGAACATCACGTGAATTTTATTCAGTGCAGCCACATTGCTTCCGATAACATCGGACTTAATTTGATCCTCGATAAGATCATGAAGAAGGAAAAGGGGCTCAAGGTATTGGAGTTCTCTGGATTCATGCGAGTGAAACGGAAGTAGAGTGCTCGGTATAAAGAATGCAGACCACGAAGAAACTATGGTATCCCCATGGTTCCTGAGGAAGACAACAATGGAGAAAAACAGGGAAACCTCCCCCTTAGAGCCTTGATTTTTTACGTACGCACGCGTAGAGTCCGCGCGCTTTAACATTTCTCTGCATGAATACTACTTTTTCCTCTTCTAAAAGCCAAAAACCTTCTTCCGGAGCCACACCGTTCGACCAAATAACACATCTGGAGAACCAGGAAAACGAACGCGTCAAGCAGGAATTGGATGCCATGACACGTGAGAAAGTGGAAGTAGAGAAGGCCGTTGCAGAAAAACAGGTGCAGGCAGAGGAGGAAATGAAGAATCAGGCTCGCGTAGAGCTTAAGGAATATTCAGAGAAGGAACTCTCCCCTGTTCTGGCTAAAGCACAGAAGAATGAACAGAAGCGATCGACAACTTTGGAAGAGGAGTATGCGAAAAAATCTCCAGACGTAATCAAAAAGCTCGTCACTATGATGAGCGAATCCGATTCTTCCCT
>JBAYNS010000035.1:0-9585 GCA_041678625.1 Candidatus Peribacteraceae bacterium | reverse complement strand
CAGCGTAAGCTGGAGGATGAATGCGTCTCAATTGAAAGGCGATCCTGCTACGGACGGGTTACGCCCTGCGAGGCACGAAGTGAGTGAAAAGAAACCGCCTGCGTGAGCTGGCGGAGCTTCACTTCGCCTGTGGTGCAACTCAATGCACAACGATTAGTGTCTACGATTGCGCTAATCTCCTCTGAGAGTTGGTCATTCGCTTCTGTGCTGAAAAGGGGATAGGTGTTGACGCGGAAGACGAGTGTCACCTCTGGTTCTCCGTTCCCCAAATTTTTTGAGATCCTTGGCATAAGGGATTAGCGTATGTGTCGTCCTTCGTACCGCACAAGTTTCAGCAGTGATTGCTGTCCCAGAATTTCTTTGCTGAGCGGATCATCGTAGTCCGAGTCATACACCACGGTGTAGATCCCTGCGTTCAGGATCATCTTGGTGCAAATCACGCAGGGGAAGGTATTACAGTACAGCGTCGATCCTTCGATATTGATGCCGAATTTTGCCGCCTGCGTGATGGCGTTCTGCTCTGCGTGCGTCCCGCGGCAAATCTCATGCCGCTGGCCGGAGGGAATATTCATCTTTTCCCGCAGGCAGCCGCCGAGCTCCGCGCAGTGGGGGACACCGCGCGGTGCGCCATTGTAGCCGGCAGTGAGTTGCTGTTTATCTTTGGCGATCACTGCTCCCACCTGCCGCCGCAGGCAGGTTGCGCGCTTGGCCCACGTGTAGGCGATTTCCATGAAAATCTCATCAAAGGTAGGGCGGTCTTCTCCGGATTCCAAGCGCAGAAAATGTTCGAACTTTCTGCTCAGGTCATCGAGCGTTCCTTCATTGAGGATAAAGTAATCCACGTTTTCCAAACACTTCTTCACCTGCTGTCCTTCCGGAGGTTCGCCTTTGCCCATCTCGCGTTCAAGTTTTTCGATAATGTTCTCACGACTCAACTGCATTGCTCCCTCACGCTGACGTTCCATGACGCGACGGATAATCAGCTCTCGATCTGCACTAACGCCTACCATGCGGAAAGGAGGGAGTGCCCGCAACTGAGCAACTTCACCCGGATTGCGAATACCGTCGATAACCCAGTTGGTGGTGGCCTGTTGTGCAATTGCTTCGCACACTCGTTTCCCCAACGCTCCTGCTCCGCCTTTGTTCCGCAGATCGTTGCCGACATTCTGCAGATTTTCGCGTGTGTGCTCCAGACCCCGTTGAGTTGCCTCTTCGCGCACCATATCCGAGAGGGAAATATAGTGGAAACCGCGTTCCATAAGCGTCTTGGCGATTTCCCCTTTTCCACTGCCCATAGAGCCTGTGAGTCCGATGTACTGTGGCATAGGGGGCCAGTGTATTGCCTAGGTGTCCCCGGAGACAAGGATGATTCAGCGTATTCCTTCGTCTGTATTCGTATGCACTGAAATGTTAATGCTGGCCGTTGGAGGACTGTGGTACATGCAACAACGCAAAAACTTTCTCAATTGATCGTTTCTGCTTTGCCGAGATTGTCTCATCAAGTTTTTCGCCTTTGACAGCATCCAGATCATTGAGCAGAGGCATTTCATAGCGTTCTAGTTCTCTGAGTGTGCCGGGATCGGTGCGGAAGAGACGATGGCGATAGAGTGAATAATCATTGTCTCCTATAAGTTGCGTCAGCACTCTGTGCAGATCCCGGTAGGTTGTAGGCAATGCGATTGCAGGACCATTGTGTACAAGAGGAGAATCATCGCTGTCAGGTAATGCAGGTGGATTAGCTGTGTGATCAAGGGGGGCGAGGGACATAGAGATGGGGAAGAAAAAATTATTAGCTTCACTTTTAGTGAGCGCATACAGCTGCGTCAACGACCGAATCTGTTTGGAAAATTATCTGTTACAAAAAATTACAACGTGCTGTGGAGCAGGAAATGACACGAGAATGCACGGTCATGCTGTTCGTTGAAATATCGTCGCGATAGTTTACATCTTGCACATGCGCATTTCTTTGTGCCGATGTTATTTCCACACCAGTATTCTGCGACTTATCAATAGAAGAAGCGCTACACTTGCAACGAGAATAAACCATGATCGCGGTCCCGTTTGCGGTTGCGTGAATGGCTTATGCGTACTGACATCCGGTGCGCCTGCATGGGAAACATCAGCAGTGGAAATTGGTGCAGCGGATCGCTGAGAAACGGTATTAGGATTTGTAGGGATCTGTTGTGTGGCTACCCGTGCAGGAATAGGGTCATCTGCCGTTGTCGTTGGCTGGACCACTTGTACGCTTGGAACAGATGTCTGCTCTTGGGCAGATGGGGAATCCACAAGGATCGCCTTGGGTACGGGCAATGCATCATCGTCGGCTACAGAGCTCTCTGCCAACACATCGTTATCTATTGTTGTAGGGAATACGGCAGATGGCGTACCAACCGTAATGGTTCCCTGGATACTGGCAGTGGTTGCCGAAGAATAGGGGTATGTTCCTGCAGGAATATCCGCGGTGATGGTGAATTCCACTTCTTCTCCACTGAAGATAGTTGGAGTTACCAGACAGTTGTCGTCTGCGTCACACAGAGTATCTGCAACAATGATATGGGGAACGGGCTGGTCATTTACCCAGCGGATTGTAGTTCCTACGTTCACGGTAATGTCCTGAGGATCCAGGCCAACGGAAGTGATGCGCACCGTGACGACATCGTCACGGATACTTCCCCGCAGAGATAGAGATGTTGCCCCCTGAAAGAGAACAGTTCCCAAAGCGATGACGATCATCATGCCCACAATGGCTGCCGGTTTTCGTGATACCGTGGCAGCATTGACATTCACTGCTCGTGCGGACGAAGCAGCACGAACAGGAATCTCGTTTTCGTCATCAGTCGGTTGCCAGTGCGGATGCAGATTCGGCATGGTTATTTGCTGGGATTTTCCGGAAGGACAATTTGCCTCCGGAAGGCGAGTGCAGTGCCAATGGCGGCAGAAAGGATGAAGAACAAGAGGAGCGTGGAAGAAACACCGGTTTCTCCAGGTACGGAATCACCGTCTCCGACGGGATTTGTTGGAGCAGGCTGGTTGCCTAAAGCGAGTGGTGCCGTGGAAGTTGCAGGATTGCCAACGGCAATGGAAACTTCCTGACTGAAGGCACTCTCTTCATCCTGCTGGCTGATGGCTCGAACAGCAAAATAGTATGTTGTACCTTCCGGTAATGGGCGCACGGTCAGGCTCTGCATGTTTCCCTCTACGGTCTTGCGCTGAATGTATTGCCCAGATGTTGTCCCGTAGTAAATGTTGTATGCCTTAAGCTGAGAAGACTGCAGGGCATCCCATCCCAGGTACACGGAAGTCTTCTCTGTTGTGGCACGCAGATTGCGAACTTGCAACAGGGAAAAAGCTGTCGAAGCCAAAGCACCGTCATTGTTTTGACTAGAAGACGTTGACGTTGTAGTCAGACTATCTTCTTCCTGACAGATGCCTTCTGAGCATTGTCCGTTTTCACATTCCTCATCAACGGTACATGCTCCTCCGTCCGGCACTTCGCCATCAGCGCGGCATATGCCGCGCATGCAGAGGAAACTGGCACACTCCGTATCATCTGTGCATGCACTGCCATTGGGCAGGAAAGATTGCTCATCGTCGATATCATCGTCAGTCTCCAGTGGTAATGGCTCCTCTGGTTCAGTAGCATCACCGATGCAGATACTGTCAGTGCAGTCGCCGCTTTCGCATTGAGTATCTATGGTGCAGGATGCGCCATTGGCAAGTTTGCGTGAAGAGGTACAGGTGCCATCACGGCACGTACCGCTCACGCATTCTTCGTTCTCCGCACAGGTTTCACCTTCCTGTCGTGCGAAGACCACATGCAGAGAGCCGGGGTCTATATCCAGTGCGTACGTACCATCGGCATCTGTTTCGCTGGTACGGAAAATAGCAGTGTGTCCGCTCTGTTGCACATTGTAGAAACTGATAATCGTGCCGCCGGCAGGATTGTCGATCACGGTGAATCGCACGCGGGCGATTACCAGACGTTCATCATGCGGAATATTTGTGGTATCTGCGGTGGCATCAATCATGACAAAGCCGTTCTCGACGTCAAAATCTTCTTCGCCGGGAGTGACTTGAGGAAAGGCATCATCAATTTCTATAGAAGTGCCTTGCAAGACGGATGAGTCGTAAGAAAGCCATACGCGTGCGCGTTGAATATCATGTGTCGGAAGATTGCGTACGACGATATCGATATCGAGCGTATCGCCTTTGCTCAATGTGCTGGTACGCAATGTTTGAGGATCTTCCACTGAAAATTCAGGGCAATGACCTGATCCAAGGCACACCAGGGTTTCTACACAAGGAACTGGACCAAGAATAGTATCATCCGTATTGACGTCTTCGATGGCACAATGAGGAGTGAGGATAAGGGTAACATCTTCCAGGGATTGTGCGTATGCAGGGGTGGATGCCATTGCGGCAATGCAGCCGAGACATGTCAGGATCTGTGTGTTGATACTGTGCCGAGAGAGGGAACAGCGAAAAATCATGGGAGGAACTAGCGTAGAGGTACCGTGGAAAGAATGCGCAGGGCGTCATCCACGGTCAGCGTGCCATCCCCGTTGGGATCGGCTTTGAGCTGCTGTGGGGTCGCCGAAGCGTACCCTTGTACGATTTCCAGGATGACGATGGCATCCCGGATATCCACCTCGCCGCTTCCGTCCACGTCACCGGCCTGCTGGATGTTGCCCGCTTCAATGAGCGTGACGGGCTGAACATCTCCCACAGACTGGATGCCGATGGCGAAGGAACTCACAATGCATCCAATGCCCAGAGCAAGGACACGACTGTTCCTTCGGGAGAAGAGAGAGAAAATGTTTGTATACATTTCCTCTTATTATAGGGGAAAAGGGGTTTTTGTTCTATAGGGAGGAATTGACGGAAATAAGAAGTATTGCGCTTTTGATAATAGTTGTGACTAGGGTTAGAGCTTGAGAAACACACTAAACCTTCATTCTAGCTCTAGCTCTAATCCTAGCCCAATCGTCTTGAGTACTCGTAGACAACAGAACGGTGTTGAATAACGAAAAGCTTCACATTTTGCCCTTCTATGCGAAAGATAATGCGATAGTCTCCGACACGAAGTTTGCGATACCCATTGAGTGACCGTCGCAGGGGTTTGCCGAATTTCTCTGGCGCTTTTGTCAATTTCGCTTCAATGGCCTTCTTAATACGCTCTTTATCCCGTTTCGAAAGCTTTGGAATATCTTTCTCTATGACGTCCGGGTGATAGAGGATCGTGAAACTCATTTCCATGCGTCTTCGTGTAAAACGAAGGAAACACTATTCTCGTCTCGCTCAGAGGCAATCGCATTCCATACGTCATCTTCATCCATTTCGATGGCCATTTGAATGAGATGGAGCGCTTTTGTGGCCTGTGGCACATTGTCGCGTTTCGCTAGGTATGCCAGCATTTGTACGTCGTTGTCAGACAGGCTGATATTGAGGCGTTTTTTAGAGGTTGGCATGGGCAAGAAAGGAGAAAACACCAATAGTGTATCAAAAGTGTATCACTTGTACAATAGGAAAACAATAAAACGAATTCTGTCATAGTGGCAGGGTCCGATGTGTCAATTGTGCAATTCTGCAACAAGAGGATACACTCGCATTCGTGAGCCAGATCCACCTTTTCTCCGGCGAGAACCATTATGCTCTTTTAGAGGAGAAGAAGCGCTGGATGCGGGAGTTCCGGCAGAAACATGGCCAGGAGAATCTGTTAGTTTTGGACAGCAAGAATCTTGTATTGAACACGCTCCTCAATGAAGTTGCTGTCGCCCCTTTCATTTCCGGGAACCGGCTTGTAGTGGTAGAGGGGGCATTTAAATGTCTAAAAGCTGATGCCGTACGTCTGGAAAAAAGTCTCCATCCTCAGGTTGTTCTTCTCTTCGTTGTTCCCATTGAACCGGGCAAGAAAGGCAAACTTCCTGCTGGTATGAAGGAAATCGAAAAGCGTGCACAGTGCAGGGAATTCCGCTTAATCACTCCTGCACAGCGATCACAGTGGATGGAGGAATTCTGTACAAAGCAAAATGCGCAATTGTCACCAGAGGCGCGTACGGCGCTCCTGGATACTATTGGGGATGATCAATCTTTTCTGGCACAGGAAATTACCAAGCTTGCACTCCATGCACAGGGCATGGCCATCACGCGGCAGGATGTACAGGATCTCACCATCTGTGCCGGAGAGCGCCAGGTATGGCACCTCATGGATTTGCTGGGAGCGGGGAATGCCGAAGAAGCGATTCTATATGCAGAGAGCGTTCTCCTACATGGAGAAAGTCCTCATGGCCTGTGGTCACGGCTTCTGTGGATGGTGACACAACTCACGCTCGTATGGGTTGCGGTACAGGAAGGCATTACCAGTCCTCCTGCAATCATGCGGGAAGTTGGCGTGAATTTTTCCTCAGTCCGTGCCATTTTGCCCTGTGCACGGCGTCTGGATATCACTGCGATGCGCCGCATCGTTACTACGGTTGCAGAAATGGATCGTGCGCTCAAAACCGGCCAGTACCGCGCTACGGGGGAAGCACCGGAAGAATTACTGGCTCTGATCGATCAGTGCATTCTCTGCTTTGCACGATAGATATTACGCTTCGATCTGCCCCAAAAGTTCATCTGCACGCGCTGCATCCTGCTGGGCAATCTTTGCTTCCTGTGAACGTCGGCCTTCACGCTGATGCCGTCGCTCGTCTTCAATTTTCTTGGCCATTTTCTGTTTGCCAATCACTTCGATCTCTTTGGCATATTTACTGTCAATTGCAGCAAGCTGGCGTTTTTCGGTTTCCAGGATATCTGTGAGCGATGCGAGCTGATCAGGAGTCATCACGGGGAGGATATTGATCCAATATTGCCGTTCTTCATCCGTCATGCTCTCCGATGCGGTGATGAGGACAATGAGTGATGCAAATTTCTGCTGGGTGTCCTTGGGGATGACCAGTCCACTGTGTGTGCCGGTGCTCTGAGCAGTGTCAGCCATGACGTTGCGAGTCTACTGCGTTTTTGCTGTGGCGTGAAGAGAACAGACTACGCCACCTTGAGTACGTCATACTTGAGCACGCCAGCTGGTGTGACCACTTCTACAGTGTCCCCCTTCTTCTTGCCAAGAAGTGCTTTGCCAATAGGGGATTCATTGCTGATTTTGTGATCCAGAGGATCAGCTTCCGTAGAACCGACAATGGTATACATTTCCGGCTCATCGTGGTCTGTTCTGTTTTGTACCGTGGCCGTTGATCCGATTTTCACTTCTTTCCCTCCGGTTTCCATTTGCTTGTCCGTGATGATCTTCGCGTTCTTAATTTTTTGCTCGAGTTCCAGAATGCGTCCTTCCACGAATGCCTGTTCATTCTTCGCTTCTTCGTACTCGGCATTCTCCGAAAGATCTCCGTAAGAAATTGCTTCCTTCAGGCGTTGGGCTACTTCTTTGCGCCGGACAGTCTTGAGTATATCCAGTTCCTCCTTAAGCTTTTTAAGGCCTTCTTTTGTGACGAGCGTTTGATCGCCGTCAAAAGCTACATCGTCGTCATCGCCTTGCGTGGTGGGGAGCACAGCCATAGGTCAGCAGGAAAGGAAGAAAGAGTAGAGGGATTCTAGGCAGAATGGCGCAAAGGCGCAAGAGAGCACGGAGCTTTTTCCTATTCTTGTGCCAGGAGATCCGGCCACCCCAAAAGGGGAAGATCATTTGGAGAGGCAATATGCGTCAGGGCTTCAATGAGTCGTTTGGCCAGTTGGACGTTTGTGATGAGAGGAATACCGTGATCGATGGCAATGCGCCGAATGTAGTATCCGTCTGTTTGCTCGGGGCCGCTTGTATGCGTTGGAATATTGATGACTAAATCAATGCGCTTCTTTTCTAGATATTCCTTAATGTTCGGACTGCGAGGCTCCGAAACCTTATGGAGCAGTGCAGAGGGAATGCCCCGAGATTCCAGAAATTCGTGCGTGTGCTGTGTCGCGAAGAATGCATATCCTTTCCGGTACAGCTGTTCGATAACGGAAAGCAGATCAACTTTATCTTCGATGCGTCCGACGGTAACCAGAATGTTTTTCTTCGGCAGCTTAAAACCTACAGCCAGGAGCGCAGTGAGGAGCGCTTCCTCGGCATTGAGTCCAAAACACGCCACTTCTCCCGTACTTGCCATCTCCACTCCCAGGCGCGGATCGGCACCCTTGAGTCTGCTGAAGCTAAACTGCGCGGCTTTTACGCCAACGTGATCCAGGTCGATTGTCTGGTAACGCATATCAGGCGGCGCGGTATGAAGCAGAGCCTGCGTTGCCAGAGTGGCAAAGTTCACGCCAGTAACTTTGCTCGCGAACGGAAAGCTGCGGCTCGCGCGCAAATTGCATTCAATCACCTTCAGGCGATTATTGCGTGCCAGAAGCTGGAGGTTGAATGGTCCGGAAATGTTCAGTCCTTGCACAATCTTCTTTGCGATCACTTTCACGCGGCGCAGTGTTTCCAAATTGATGCGTTGCGGAGGAAGGACAATCGTCGCATCTCCGGAATGCACGCCCGCATTCTCAATATGTTCGCCGACAGCGTAGAGGAGCAGGTGACCATCCTGCGCAACGCCGTCGAATTCGATTTCCTTGGCACCCTGTTCGAATTTGGAAACAACGACGGGCGCTTCTTTATTAATGTATGCCGCTTGATTCACGTAGGACTCCAGATCAATGTCGGAGTGGACAACCGCCATGGAAGCGCCGGAAAGTACGTAGCTTGGTCGAACAATAACGGGGTATCCCACTTTTTGAGCGAAGGCGCGTGCAGAAGGCACATCGGCGAATTCCTTCCACTCCGGCTGATCGATCTCCAATTCATCCAGAAGAGAACTGAATTTGTTCCGGTCTTCCGCCCGGTCGATATCGGCGGGGAGCGTTCCCATAATAGGCACGCCCGCTGCGGCAAGTTTTGGAGCAAGGGAATTGGGTATCTGCCCGCCCATAGAAACCACAACACCTTCCGGTTCGAGTAGATCAGCGATATCGCGCACGCGTTCGGCTGATAGCTCATCAAAGATGAGCAGATCGCATTCATCATAGTCTGTGCTCACCGTTTCAGGATTACTGTTAATCATGGCGACAGTGAATCCCTGTTTCTGGAGTTCATGAGCTGCCTGCACGCAGCACCAGTCAAATTCTACGGACGATCCGATGGAGTACGGTCCGCCACCCAAAACAATGGCGCGTCTGGGGCCGCTTTCGCGTATGGATACGTCATGTTCGGAACCATGGTATGTCAGATAGAGGTAATTGGTTTTGGCGGGGAATTCGCCTGCCAGAGTATCCACTTGCTTCACCACGGGAGTTACATTGTTCTGGATACGCAGGGAACGAATATCTTCCGGTTTCTTTCCGGCGATTTGTGCAATGGCGTTATCCGAGAATCCCGCACGCTTTGCCCGGCGCAGGATGTCCGGTGCGCATTGCGACTTCTTGAGTTCTTCCGCAATCCGGGCGCAAGACTGAATGCGATGGAGAAACCACAGATCAATGCCGGTCGCCTGATTGATCACGTCCGGTTGCGTGGTGGTACGCAATGCTTCGGCAATAGCGAAGATGCGCCGCGGCGTGGGACGTTGCATTTCT
>JBAYNS010000034.1:0-9610 GCA_041678625.1 Candidatus Peribacteraceae bacterium | reverse complement strand
CGAGCGATGTTGTCGGCTTCACGCTCAGATGGAGAACAAGATCGTCGCCAGTGGAAATACCGCCGAGTATGCCACCGAAGTTTTCCTTGTTGGCAATGTACTCCGTTCCCTGCATTTCCGCTGTCTTGAATCCCGCTCCATAACTGAATCCTGTGACAGCGGGAATACTCAGTAGCGCCTTGGCGAGATTGGCTTTGAGCTTTTCGAATACAGGATCACCCAAATTTTTGGGCGTGTGTTCGACACGCACTATTAAAGAAAAGGATTGAAATCCGACACTATTCAAGTAGTGTTGTCAACAACACTCTTCCATGTTATCCGCAAGGCAATCTCTCATTCTATCTCCCACAATGAATTATAGGACTTCAAAAATAGAGCATCTTGATAACGGGACAGATACAAATGGTAACTGTGCTGATGCAGAACCCGATGCAACTGCGTCAACACTGACGCAGGAAATCAGAAGATTGATCGGCGAATCGTTAGCCAATTGCCAACGACCTAAGGGAGAAGCTTTGCCTGAAGCTGCAACGCAGATGATTGCTTATCTAGAACATAGATTTCATCGCCAGATAGAAAAACTGACACAGCAGCATTCTGTAACTAATATCGTGTTGGATGATGGGCCAGACAATCCAGTTGTAAAAATTGTTCTGGAAAAACCTTTAGGATTCGTTGCCAGAAGACCAGCTAAATCTCAGCATCTCGCTCTTTCTCCACAAAAAGCGGACAGAGAAGTTGCGGTGTTGAACATCCTTCACAAACGTGGCATACGTACTCCGCAAATTATTGATCAACATGGAGGCGTCATTGTAATGGAATTTATTTCTGGTCAACGTCTTTCAGAAAAAACACTGGATAACAGTATTAATGATATCGATCTGCAAATAACAGCATCTAATTTAGCAAGAATTCATACTGTATTGGACGATGCTGAGCCTGAACTCACGGCATATCTTGATGATGATGCAAATATAGTGGTCAATTTTAATAAGAAAACAGTCCCTGTACTAAATGATCCGGATTTCACACTATTGCCCGTAGAACAACAAGAACAATTTGCAGATTTGACTGAACGAGTTAAAGCTTTGCTCCAACGGAATACACAATATGAAGAGGCAACGAATATTGTTTATGGAGACTGGAAAGACGAGAACATTATTATTGATTCAGACAAGAAATTGTCGGTCCTCGACCCATGGATTTGCCGTGGTAGACCTTCGATGGACATCGCCAAGTTTGGAAGGGCGCTGCTATTTAAAAATATCCAGGCATTCAAAGATCACTTTTCTACGTTCGTTGATGCATACCAATTCTCTTCTGGAAAGGAAATTCCGTGCAGAGAACTCCTTTCTATGTTAGCTATAGATTTAATTAACAATCTCAGAAGCTACTTATTGATCCGACAGGATGCAATCGGTCAGTTTCCTGATTTCGTGAAAGATGTCAGAGAGCACTCCTCTATTTTTCTGCGGGGAATCATTCCTACATTGCTTGACGAAGCAATGGAGAATGAACCTACTACCAATCCGTTGCGAGCAAGGGGTGTTTGCATTAAACAGGATGTACGTTTCCAACGAGCAAATTTTCCACGAACAGTCTGTACAGCCGATATTGCACACAGAATCCACGTACCAGCAGATGGTGAACATCCCCCCCTTGTTGTTATTGGCACTGTGTGTAGAGGTGTAGGCACTGCTTTCCTGAATTGCTTTGCCGATCATTATCCTTCGTATTTCCAACCATTTAAAACCGTCATGCGACACGTCGCAACAGGAGGAGATCTGACGATCTCCATACCTCCAGATGGACACTGTGCTTCCCTGCCCGTTGTGCTGAAAGAGTCTTTTGGTCCCTACTTTCAAGAAGAAAGCATCCTTGATGTCATAGAAATACTGGAACTCTTATCGTATCCAAAGGACAAGATTCACTATGTCGGAGTTCTGAGAAATCCTTCCGCCGTCTTTTCTTCCTGGTTACAACATTTTCCGCAATTTAATCTTTCAAGGTTGGAGGAAAGCTTCCTGCAGACATACCATCAACTGCAAACAGCAAAGCTGCATGGCATAAAGACAACAGCATTGGTAAGCGAGCAATTTGCTCGCTACGGCACTGATGCTGTATTTGGAGCATTATCACGCAGATTGGAATTGCCTATTGCAATAAATGGCCAATGGTCGGGGCAAGGATTTGGGAAGCACTTCATTAAAATTCAGGAGCCTGATATATTCCGGATACATGGCATTCACGAAAAAGTAAAAACATCGGACAGATTTCTGCCTGCGCAGAATACTGTGCTCGCCAATCTTCCTCGGACTATTCTTCCATTTATCCGACGATTGGAAGAGACTTATGAATTAATGAGACAGGAAAGTGAAACCGATTTCGGCGGGTTCAATGAGAGATGTACCGGATCAGTTCACGATGGTACGATCCATCCGGAGCCAGAAGCATGAAGCCTATTAATTCAATACCATTTTTTGTTCGTTGTATTAAATCACTAACAGAAATTGCCAGCGAATCCTCCCCCCCAACAAACCCACCTGCATTCTGATAGGCCAAAGCTGTAAAACCAAAATCAAGAAGTTCGGTACGATTAAGAAGCCATGCATCTATCTCTTGTGAGAGCAGTGAATAGCAAGTATAGCATGATGCGCCGAACGATACTCGATTCGGGAACAATGCACATAGATCTTCTCTATCAATTCCCATATATTTTTTGTCTATAAAAAAACCAATTCGTATGGGGTTATTCCTGTCAAAAACCTTCTTTGTAAGATTTATAACACGATCATTAATCGTAGTTTGCCCACCTTGAACAGTAGCAATTGTCTTTTTTAGCCGCGGCAAATGCGCGACACCACCGATGACCTTTTCGCCGAACATCAACGTTATTTGCACTCCAAATCTATCTTTATTCATTGGGTCTCCTTTTTTTTCGAAATTATGCGCATTTGTATTCAAAAAATTCGTCGTTCCATCTATGGGGTCAATCAAAAATGTATATTTTCCATCCATGAGAGTGTCACGATGACAAAAATTTCGTTCCAATGTTACTATCTCTTCACTGTTTTCTTCGGAAAGAACCCCAAATTTACTATACTTATCCAACAACCTCAGCAATATCAATTCTTGGCAGTGTATGTCTGCATATGTGAGCGACGTTTTGAGTTCATCTTTTTTGCAGTCATAAGTTTCACCTACTGCTTTCCCAACATCTTCTACTTTCCCATAAAACTGCATAATGTATGCGCCAGCCTCCTCTGCGATTATTACAAGATCATTTACGATTTGCTGCGTGTTCATCTTTATGAGGAATTGAACAGGTAAATAAAAAGAGGACATTCATATCCCCTGTGTTTTTTGCATCAAATACGCATCCGCCAGCACCATTGCGACCATTGCCTCTGCAACGGGAATCACGCGAGGAACAATGCAAGAATCATGGCGTCCTTGTTTTGCAACATCGCCGAGCGATGTTGTCGGCTTCACGCTCAGATGGAGAACAAGATCGTCGCCGGTGGAAATACCACCGAGTATGCCGCCAAAGTTGTTCTTATCGGCAATGTACTCAGTTCCCTGCATTTCCGCTGTCTTGAATCCCGCTCCATAACTGAATCCTGTGACAGCGGGAATGCTGAGCATTGCTTTGGCGAGATTGGCTTTGAGTTTTTCGAATACAGGATCGCCCAGATGTTTGGGCGTGTGTTCGACACGTACTTCAACCAGCCCCCCTGCAGAATCTCCTTCTTCCTTGAGCTGCAAAATATACTCCTCCATTTCTTTTGCTTTTTCCTTATCGGCACACCGCACAGGATTCTTCTCTATCTGCTTTGCATCAAACTTCTGTGCTTCATGCGGACCAATTTTGATTGTATGGCCAATGATGCATACATCTTTTGGCAATATTTTCCGCGCGATGACTCCCGCAATAACACGAGCAACTGTTTCTCTGCCAGAAGCTCTTCCTCCACCACGGTGATCCCGATGGCCGTATTTCTCTGCCATGGCCTCATCTGCATGTCCCGGACGGAATGCTTTGCGCAGTAATTCATAATCCTCTGACTGCTGATTGGTATTCTCTACAATTACCGCAATCGGCATACCGGTTGTTTTGCCCTCAAAAACGCCCGAGAGAATTCTTGGCTCATCGGGTTCGTTGCGCGCAGTTGTCACGGCACTTTGACCTGGCCTGCGCCGCGCGAGCTCAGGGATCAAATCTTCTTCGGAAAAAGGAATACCAGCCGGGCAACCGTCAATGACCACACCGAGTGCCGGACCATGCGATTCGCCGAATGTGGTAATGCGGAAGAGATTTCCGAAGCTATTGCTGGCCATAGCAGAAAAGGTAAAAGTAACACCATGGTACCAGAACGATGGTGCGCTGTGGAAAACATCGCCTTTCATTTGCTTTCATCACACACAAAGACAAATACCATATATGCATCATGATGCTCTTCTCCCGCAAGGTATCGAGCATGTCGTCTGTACCCCTCTAAGGAGGGTTATTAATTGATTTCTCGTAGCATCATCAAGATGTTGAATAATATATTCTCTGCCTTCAACATCCGGAGGAGGCGCCCAACCAGAATCATGTATGGGCTGATTATCAAATAAGGTATGCATGATTGCTTCAATTTTTGCTCTGTACCCGTTCAATAAATCCGCTGAACGCAGAAGAGGAACTGCTTCCAGCATCTCACTTCCAATAGTCATCAATTCCGTAATGCATTGCCTATGTTTTGGATTCGCATAGTCTATTTCGACACCAAGACGACGGAGAACCGTTTGTAATCTTGTGCGGAACTCCTGGCTAACCGATCTTCTACAAGAAACACAATGTAATGCAAGAACATCTGCTGCCAACAAAGCTTCATTTTCCTGAGGAAGATCTGCTCTGCATTTCGGTCTGTCACTGTGCAAATATGCAAATCCTCGCATTGATCGAGCAATTTCTGCTTCATCGAACAAGTATTTATTGTCCTGAAGATTGCGATTCGCCATTATCATAAAACAGAGTGAAAAAGAGGCTAATCTGTTGCCTCTGGTGATAATCCTTGGCTCTTGAGCGCTGATCTTGGGAAAGTAATAGATGCTCCTACTCTCTCCAGATCTACGGCCAATTTCTGGAAATCCAATTGCTGATCTGTAATACCAACATCAAAACGTGCCAAAGCGGTTCCATCCTCCTGATCAATAATTTGCGAATCCAGTGCCGTCATATCGATATCGTGCAAATCATGCATAATGCTGAGCACATCGCGCAAAACAGCTGGTCTATCCGGAACAGTGACCTGAAAGGAGCGGAGACGAAGATTACCGAGGCGCGTGAGCGCTGCATCAGTACGTTTGGTCATCTCTTCACGCCACGATCCATTGGGATCCAGCAGATTAACGTCGCTGGTAAACAACGCAGAGAGCTCCTCTCGTTTATCTGCTGCGATAATGCGTCCAATGGTCTCCTGTATTCCTCCTAATACGCGGTGGCCAAGCGGTGTTTGCAATGCAGTCATCACAATGCCTGCCGATACTTCCGGACGTTGTATACCAACGCGTCCGACACCAAGTTCAGAAAGAAGGTAGTTTGCCGGTGCAAGACGTGAAACATCCTCAATGCTCATCTCTTGTGCCTGCAAACCGTGTGCCATCGCATGAATCAGTATCCGGTGTATGAGATGCGGCACCATCTGCAAAATGACCATCATGTCAGCATGTTGCGCAAAATCCAATTCCTCTGGGCGCATGCCCATTTCCACGAAAATACGTTGTGCTACTTGCTGCGCAAGCTGCGCGTGCTCTCCAATAGGCATGATGATCACTGTCTGCCCACGGGGCGATGTTTCCGGTTTGACCATAGGATGCGTTGAACAGACGCTCACACCGTCTTCTGCAAGGCTGGTAAGCGTATCTGCAAAACCACTCTTATTTGTTGCACAATCAATAACACCTTTCCCCGGCCTGAGCTGATTACGTACCTCAATCAAAAGGTCATTGATAACTGGGTCCGGCGTGGCCATGAACAATATATCGCTCTCTCTTGCAGCTGCAATTGCCTCTGCTGGTGTTGCTTTCTGTTCAACAATTCGCGTTTTCCCAAATAAATTCGATGCTGCTCTGGTGATACGATCACCCCATCCGCCGCCGCCGCCATATACAGCTATGGATTGATCTTGGAAAGTATCGAGCTGATTTTCTGGTTGTCCGTTCATTTCTATGAGGGAAAGAGGGTAGAAAGTATCTGATACTAGTTAAAATGAATCGAGGAGTCCATAAAATACCTGTGCGGGAAATGGAATGTAATGCACGTACTTTTTCTGCATGAATAAAAGTAAAAAGGCGTTCCACTGCTCAACAGAACGTCCACTGTTTCCGTGAGGGAAAACATGCGTTTCCTTCATATCTAGTAACAGAAAGTTGACACCGTAGGAAAGGGGCAATACACTTTTCGCGCTACATACTATGAGTCGTACAAGTCGTCCGCAGGCACCATTAGTATTCACGGCCTTCTGGTACGGCTTCTATCGGTTTTTTACCTAGAGCATTTCCTCTCTCATAGGATCGCATTTACTTAAAACAATGCTTCCCCCCAGAGAGAGGAGAAGCAATTTTTTTGTTACTTTCCCCCCTCTACCATGCTCATCGTCCTCCAGAAGAAGAATGACCAGACTCTGATTACTCACATTCAGGAGCTGCTCCAGCGGAAGTATGACGCTGATTCCCACATCATCGGGCAGAACAAGCGTGTTATTGCCGTCCCCGGGGACACGATGAATATTGATGTGGAACTTCTGCGTTCACTGGAAGGTGTGCTCTCCGTGGATCGTGTTCATCGTCCTTACAAACTTGCATCACGGCAACAGAAGGATCGGACAACCATACGTCTGCATGATGCCTGCACTATCGGTAACCGAGAGCAATGCGTGGTGATAGCCGGGCCCTGTTCCGTGGAATCAGAAGGACAACTGGATGAAACGGCGGCGTACGTTCACGAACAAGGCGTGAACATCCTGCGCGGCGGGGCATTCAAACCGAGAACGGGACCGTACGCATTCAATGGTCTTGGCGAGAAGGGGCTGCAAATGCTCAGGAAGACGGCTGACAAATACGGTATGTCCGTAGATACCGAGGCCATGAGTGTGGAGCAGATGGATCTGGTAGAAGAGTATGCCGATATTATTCAAATCGGAGCACGCAACATGCAGAACTATGACCTGCTGCGCCGGGCCGGCAAGGCCGCTAAACCCGTACTCCTGAAGCGCGGCCTGTCATCAACGCTGGAGGAGTGGCTGCTGGCAGCAGAATACATTCTGCATGAGGGCAATCCGAATGTGATTCTGTGTGAGCGAGGTATACGCACATTTGAGCAGGAAGTGCGCTTCACGCTCTGCCTTGGTTCCATACCGGCACTGCGCGAATTGACGCATCTGCCGATCATTGTGGATCCCAGCCATTCCGCGGGCAAAGCCCGCTGGGTAGATGACTGCGCCAAAGCGGCGATAGCCGTTGGCGCAGATGGCGTGATTATCGAGACGCATCCACGCCCGGAAGAAGCCCTGTCTGATGGGCCGCAGTCGCTCACCGAAGAGCAGTTTGCTGATTGTCAGAAGCAGATGCGCGTCATCGCTACTGCTATGGGTAAAAAGCTCGTGTAACATCGCATTATGTCCATAATTCACCTCACACCTCCGGCACAGAAAAAACGCATCCCCATCCTGATAGGATCAGGGGCGATCCGTGAACTTCCGGCTCAATTGGAAAAGGAGCAGTACGATCGCCTGATCATGCTCTGCGATGAGGGAGTCCGGACCATTGCGGAAGGAATTGCGGAAGATGTGGGCTGTAAAACCATCATCTCTGTACCGAGCGGAGAGAAATCCAAAACGCTCGAAGATGTCCAGAGATTGATAGAAGAACTGATCAGAGCACAGGCAACGCGCCAGAGTATTCTCCTTTTGGTCGGCGGCGGCATGGTGACAGATGTTGGAGGTTTTGTGAGCAGCATCTTCCTGCGCGGAGTGCGTTTTATCAACATTCCTACGAGCTTGCTCTGCATGGTGGATGCAGGGATCGGCGGAAAAACCGGCGTGGATTTGGCTGGCGTAAAAAATCTGATTGGGACTCTGGCGCATCCGACAGCTGTGATCATGGATATTCAGATGCTTGCAAGTTTGCCCGACTCGCAATTGCACTCGGGTATTGCGGAAGTCGTGAAGATGGCAGCAATGCTGGATGCGAAATTTTTTGCATGGCTTGAGCACCATTCTAAAGAAATACTCGATCATCAGGATGCCGCTTTGACTGCGTGCATAGAAAAAGCCGTGCAGATCAAAGTTGATGTGGTGGAAAAGGATGAAAAGGAATGCGGTAAACGCATGTTCCTGAACTTCGGCCACACAGTGGGGCACGCATTGGAAACACACTCGGGCTTTGCGCTCTCTCACGGAGAAGCCGTGAGCCGGGGAATGGTTGCGGAGATGGCCATTGCCGGAACAGAGGATGCAGAGCGTATTACTGCCCTGCTTACGAAGATCTCCATGCCAACGACATTACCGAAGATAGCCGATGCTGCTGCGCTGTGGAAACTTATGGAACAGGATAAGAAAACGGTTGGCGATACCGTGCGCATGGCAGTTCCTGAACGTATCGGTGCCGGAGAAATCCGGGAGTTGAAGAAAGATCAATTCCGTTCGATCTGTATATGACCAGCTCTCTTCTCCGCATTGAGCCACTCCTTTTGCCCTTTGATGCGGCATTGACCATGCCGGGTTCCAAGTCGCATGCGAACAGGGCAATCATCGCGGCATGCCTTGCAAAGGGGACGACGAATATTTGCAACGCTACGCCCTGCGATGACGTCGTGCTCCTGGTGAAGAATCTTCAGCGCATGGGTTTTGCCGTGCAGTGGAAAGATCGCAGGAAAGGAACTCTGGTTATACGGGGAGGCATTCCACAGAACAAGAACAGTAAAACTGTAACGCTCTTCTGCGATAACGCCGGTACTACCCTGCGCTTTTTGACCTCGCTTGCCTGTATTGTGCCGGGGCAGTGGATCATTACCGGCAATGCGCGCATGTGCGAGCGGCCCATTGGCGATCTGACGAATGCATTGAAAACACTTGGAGCACAGATCGAAGATACCGATGGTTGCCCTCCTCTACATATTCGTGGAAGGAACCTGAAAGGTGGAAACCTGACACTCGACGCCAGCAAGAGCAGCCAGTTCCTCACATCACTGCTGCTGATCGGCCCCCTTCTGCCTCAAGGACTTTCCATTACCGCGCAATCAACCCTTGCTTCTGCACAATACGTTGAGCCTACGCGAGAAGTGCTTGCCGATTTCGGTGTGAGTGTTAGAAAACAGAGAGGGAATTTTCATGTGCCGCACTCCCCTCTTCGGGCGAATGTGCATTACCAGATCGAAGGTGACTGGAGTGCCGCCGGTGCTTTTCTGATACTTGCAGAACTTTCTGAAAGTCACATACATTTCACGAATCTTGCAGAAGACTCTCGGCAGGCAGACCGTCTGCTTCCGGATTTCATCGCACAACTGCGCTCAACAGGAAAGCGCTCTGTTGATTGCTCTGCCATTCCGGATCAGGTGATGAATCTG
>JBAYNS010000033.1:0-9839 GCA_041678625.1 Candidatus Peribacteraceae bacterium | reverse complement strand
TAAACAGTCCATAACTTGGGGAAGCAGGGGAGAGCAGACAGGTCTTTCCCTGTGGAGTCACTTCCCTGGCGATGCTCACAGCTTCCTTCATATTGGTGACCGCGTGGCATTGCACCGTTGCCTGCGCTCTCTGGATTGCCTGTTGAATACGCACGCCGGAAGGAGGGAAGAGGATCACATGTTTTACATTGCTTTTGGCGATGTGCTCGCCAAGTTTTGCGAAATCGTTCCCGCGGTCCTGTCCGCCCAGAAGCATCGTTGCAACGTCAGCCCCCAGTGCTTCCAGTGCGGCGATTGCCGATTCCGGCGTTGTGGAAATCGAATCATCCACCCACGTGATACCGTGATGTTTACCAAGATTCTGCAAACGGTGGGGGAGTCCTTTAAACGCGCAAATTGCTTTTTTGATAATCTTCTGGTCAATCTGAAGAGATTCCGCGGTCTTGCTCGCTGCAGCGATGTTAAAGAGATTGTGTGCACCAATGAGGTGTGTTTCCTTTAGCGTGACCGGTGCGTCATCCTCGGTAAACGGGACTTTTACCCCGGGGCTTGCACCGGCGATCTCCAAAACATCCGGCGCCTGTGCATTGAAAATGACAATGTCTTCCGCTTTCTGAAAGCGCACGATGTTGCGCTTGGCTTCCCGATACGCCTCCATAGACTGGTGATAATCCAGGTGCTCGGGAAAGAAGCTCACGATGACGGCGATATGAGGACTGGTGGTCGTGTGCAGCAGCTGGTAACTGCTCATTTCCATAACGAAGATGGTGTGGTTTGTAATATCTTCCAGATGGTCAATAGCCGGATCGCCGATGTTTCCCACCAGATGGACATCCTTTTTTGCCATTGCGAGAATTGCGTGAATCAGGCTTGCTGTAGTGCTTTTACCCTTTGATCCTGTCACACCGATAACCGTTGCTCCGCTTCCGGCGATAGTATCCAGAAAGATTTGCGTGGTGTTCGTAACATGTATGCCCACAGCGGTGAGTTCCGGGCACGGGGGAATGCCGGGGGATTTGATGATGATGTCGAATTGATCGAGGTTCTGTAAGTAGTCTTCACCAGCGACAAAATCCGAAATCCGAATATCGAAATCCGAAACAGTTTCGGATTTCGAACTTCGTGCTTCGGATTTCTTATCTGCAATGGTGATCTTCGTATTTGGTGCGTATTTCGCAATTGCACGCAGAACTGCCTGGCCTTCCTGGCCGAAGCCAAGAATACACACCTTCTTCCCATTGAGGTCTTTAATGTGCATGGAGAGCAGAAAGGAATTCGGGAGGGATCGCATGCTGTGACCCCGGAGAGAGCACGTGTTCTTTGAGAGCCTCTGGATTTTTCATGAGCGGCAGCACGTCCGCAAGGAACATTTGCATCATCGCCGTATCATCCAGATCGCCACGTTCGTGTGCCAACAGGAATGCAATGCGCATCTCGTCCACGGTTGCAACGCACTCGAACGGCTTGATACCTTCCACTCCCAGAAGCTCGCGATACACTATGCGCAACGTCGTCTCTGCAAAGAGATTTTTCCCGAAGATGCGCAGGAGTTCTTCTTTGGGCAGGAATGCGGCAAAAAGAGCGAATGATGAAGCGCACTTGGGGCACTCGCCGCACCAGCGTTCCGATGGCTGCTCTTTGAGGATGCGCCAATTGCGATTACAACTCGTCACCTTATCAAAGTACTGTGGCAGAGTGCTGAAGTAACGCACCACGGCGAGTTCGCCGATGTGCCGCAGCAGACTGAAGTATCGCAGGTCTTTAGTAATGTAATCGCGGATATATGCTTGGCACATCTGCTCAAATGCAAAGCTCTTGCTCCACTGATGGTTAACGACGTTGCCATTGCTCTGTGTGTTTTCTTCATCCGCACTGCGTTCATTGCTCATAACAATCGTCTCGAATCCGTAGAGGAGCGCAATCAGCACCGAGAGGAAAGAAAGGTATGCAGTAACGGGTACATGCCCGTTCATTGCCCCTTTCTCATTCAAGGCAAAGAGTTCCGGAGAAAGCGTGCGTTCCACCGTGATCACCGGAAGGCCGATTGCCTCCACGAGCGTATCAATCAGAGGATGGCTGCCCATGCGCAGGAGCGTTACATCAAAACCGGCGCGTCGCAGAATTTCTATTGTTACCAGCGAATCTTTTCCGCCACCGATAGGCACCAGGATACGCCCGGCATCTTTCGGTCGCTTTTTATCTATCAGTGGCGGTCGCTTACTGCCGGGAAAGTGAATGCGTCCGGCAAGATTCAATTTATTCACGTATGCAAATTCTGCCAATCCCTGTTCATATACGGTATTCCAGAACTGTACCTGTGGAGGAAAGAGCGCCCCCGAACGCACGGCAATCTGCTCCGGAACACATGTCTTGTAGTAACTTGTACCGCCGATCAGATGGAGCGCCAAAAGCGCGCGATCCATGATTTCCAGCGGAACCTGTTGGTATTCCAGTCCACCCGCCAACTCTATGGTTTCCAGAAACTTTACTGTGTCATCCAGGCTGTATCGCAGCTCAATACGCCCTTCGCTCTGTTCAAAGGAGAACGCATCGAAAATGAAGGTTTGATAAGGTTGATCCATTGGGGTCTAGCATACGCTATTTCCTTTTCTCCCGACAAAGCCTTCAACAAATAATGGTGTGTGAAATGTGCCGAGGATCCGAAATCCTGCCTCATGGCTTTTTTCAGTCGCATACTTGCACGTGCATTCGTTATAGAATCCACCTCCTTCCAACCATTGATAAAATTTAATCCACCTTCGTGAGAGTTGCTGTTCCAGCTTGTTACCGTCCCAAAAGAAATTATCGGCAACCACGTGAATACCATTTGGCTTTAAAAGTGTCATTACTTGATTTGGTACATCTACGATGCTTTGTGGGTGAAGATGGTGATGCATTGCAATGCCTGTAATAAGATCAAAACTTTCAGGATCAAAATTATTTCCAATATCTTCTGCAGCTAGCTGTGCATAGGTGAATTCAGCTCGTCGATCTCTTGGCCCAATGATTTTTTTAGGTTGCCGTAGATCTATACCGTGAATATCAATTTTTTTGATCGTTGCACGTCTATCGTAAGCTGTAATCATGCGCACAATTGCGTCATTTTTATATCCTTCTCCGCAGCCTAAGTCGAGAACTCTTACAGATTCTGGAAATGTAAACCCTTCCTTTCTGAGAAACGGCCATACGGCCTCTGGCACTGTGCGTTTCACAATTTCTGCACGCAAGCGCCATAGTTTTGGTCCATCAAGCATGCTTTTCTCTCTCCACTTGTAGGCATCCAGAGTACTTTGATGTGCCTGTGCAATGTTCATTTCCAGAGGCATAGGCGGAGCATTAAAGCAGAGGTAGTTGCTATTGCCAAGCCTGTAGGTTGTCCTTTGAATTCCTTTCATAGAGAAGAGTATCAGGCTAGAATTTATGGCAAGCCATGGTGGCGGAATTGGTATACGCGCACGACTCAAAATCGTGTTCCCTCACGGGATTGTGGGTTCAAGTCCCACCCATGGCACCATTCGTCGCCCCGCGTACGCGGGGCTCCTCATGGCAAGCCATTCGATCGCTTCGCTCCTCATGGCAAGCCATTCGATCGCTTCGCTCCTCATGGCAAGCCATTCGATCGCTTCGCGATGCCGAGACTACGCCGTGATTGTGCCCGTGGCCGGATGCCGCGGCGAAGTTCGGAGCGAAGCGCAGAACGCAGACGGGCATTCGACTCATCCCACATTCATGGGGGCTACGGCTGGCAAGCCATTCGATGTTTCCAATACCGGTTCTTCCGGTATTGAAGATATGGCGGCTAATCGCTAATTTTCTACTACAAGCTTACCCAGTTCTGTTTTTAGAATAGCGATGCCTTTCTCTTCTCCTTCTAGCAAAACGAAAGCATGCATGCTTGTTGCGTGTTGTATGTCCAGAACGGTGCCCTTGGGAAAAGTTTTTTCCCCGTTAGTTTCCAGTTGCCAGGAACTCCCATCTTTGTGACCTGATACGGTAACAGTACAGTCTGCTGCGAGTACATGTTTCCCATGCCAGTTTGTGGAATCAAGCTGATGTTGTGATGATGTGTTGTTCATGGTGTATAAGAATGGTGGAGAAAGGAGACACATCCTCCTATTCTGCGAGCTCCTTGGCAAGGGGTGAGATAAAAGAAAACTTGTAAAGTGTGCTTTCTCCTTTTTTATAACCAAGGTAAGCCATTTTTTTGATCTGTGTATTATGTACCATCAGAAGCGCGCCGTAACGATCTTACCTATCGTGAAGCAGCGTTCATGATCGGCATTAAGCGCATGCTGGAAGCGATGCGAGCGCGGGGATGGACGAGTTAGGGATTGGGGATTGGGGATTAGAATACTGGGAAGAAATTTGAGTATGCTCTCACTGTTCTGCTTTTTCCCTAGTATTCCAGTACTCTAGCCCCTAATCCCTCTTTGATCCTCTCTCAATCATCCTCTATCATCTTTCCACATGTTCGACGTTGCCATCATCGGCCTAGGAACTGCGGGGTACACGGCAGCCATCTATGCCGCGCGCTACAAGCTTACAACACTGCTCGTGGGGGAAGAGGAAGGAGGACTTGGTGTTGCAGCTGCGGAAGTGGGTAACTGGCCGGGAGATATCGAAGTTGCTGGCACCGAACTCATGGATCGCATGAAGAAGCATGCGCAGAGTTTTACGGAAGTCACGCAGAAGCAGGCGCGTGTGGAGAAAGTAGGGAAGTCCAAAAAGGGTTTCACGCTGACGTATCAAGATGGCACGAGCGAGCAAGCACGTGCGGTGATCTTCGCAACGGGCTCAAACCATCGGAAGCTTGGAGTCCCAGGCGAGGAAGAATTCGCTGGTAAAGGAGTGGCGTATTGCGCAACCTGCGATGCATTCTTTTACCGCGATAAAACGGTTGCCGTCATTGGAGGAGGGGATAGCGCGGTGGAGGGAGCAGCCATCGTCGCGCAGGTGGCCAAAAAGGTGTACCTGATTCATCGGCGGTCAGCATTCCGCGCGGAACCGTATTGGGTCGAGCGGATGAAGCAGAAGGACAACATCGTTTTCGTGCTCGAACGACAGGTCGTCGAAATTTTGGGTAATACAAAGGTGACAGGCGTAAAGCTGGATCAGGAGTTTGAAGGTTCCGATACGATTACGGTGGATGGTGCTTTTGTAGAAGTTGGATCTGTACCTGCAACCGCGCTCGCGGAGGATCTAGGGTGCGCGCTCGATGAGCGCAAGCACCTGAAGGTGGATGCCGCTCTGCAAACGACGGTTCCCGGTGCTTTTGCTGCAGGGGATGTTTCCGGCGGTAGTAATCACTTTGCGCAGTTTGCTACGGCAGCAGGGGAGGGGGCGGTAGCGGTGAATTCTATATTCAATTATCTGCAGTCGGGAGGGTAGATCGTTGTTCGTTCCTCGTTTCTAGTTTTTAGTTCCTAGTTTTTCAATTAGGAACAAAGAATTAGGAACGAGCAACGAGCCAGGAACTGGCGAGTTTTTTCTTGTTTTTATACGGAAAACACGTACCCTGTGCCCATTATGCCAAGAGGAAAGCGTGTTGTTTTCGCTGTTTCATGCCCGACGTGCAAAGCACGCGTGGGGACTCTTCGTCTGCACCGGCAGGACAAGAAAGGCGTGGGATACAAGGATCATGTAGCCAAAATCAAGAAGTACTGTTCACATTGCCGCAAAGAGGCCAATGTGAAAGTGAAAGAGGAAAAGCATTCCAGTTAAGAAAATAGGGGAGGGGTACACAGAGTGGGATTCTTCAATTCTTTTTATCTATTATGCAAACACGTGATGAACGCATCGGCGAACTCATGATTCTGGTTCCGTGCGTGCTCGAGGGGCTTTTTCCGATTCTGGCTGCCATGACAGGTAAAGTGGCGCCGCCGATTTTCTTCACAGGGATCGGTGCGATTTGTGCCGCTTTAATCTTTGTGTGCATTTTGCTGATAAGCGGACGTTTTCGGCAATCAATCTCCTGGGAAGCATTTGGCTACAGCGTTGGTGTTGCCATTTTTGTTGTGCTGGCATCTTCCCTGATTTTCATCGGTGCTCGGATTACCTCTGGCATCAACACGGCACTGTTGTTGCAATCGGAAATGTTCTTCACATTCATTTTCACTATGCTTGTGTTGGGCGAACGACTACGTATGCAACAATTCCTGGGTATGGCGGGAGTACTGTGTGGTACGCTCTTGGTGCTCTTTAACGGAACACTGGCATTTAATCGTGGAGATCTCTTCATTATTGCGGCCACTGCTTTCTTTCCCATTGGAAATACATTTGCCAAGAAGGTGCTCCTGCTTCTTCCTCCTGATGTATTGCTCTGTCTGCGTTATTTACTGGGCGGTATTGTTCTTCTGGTGATCAGCGCTCTGATGGAAGACTGGTCGTTTCTTCGTACAGAAATCCCTCTACAGTTCTGGATGCTTCTGTGTATGTACGTTGTCCTTATTCTCGTCATATCAAAAATGTTCTGGTACAGAGGACTCCGGCATTTGCCGCTCGGAAAATCGGTCTACATCATCTCGGCTGCCCCGGCATTCAGTTTGTTCTTTGCATACGTTATTTTGCGGGAGGTACCTACGGCATTTCAGATAATGGGATTTAGTCTGACGCTGAGCGGCGTGTATTTTCTGATTACCAGAAGGAAGTTCCGTATGCCCATGCCCGATCCTGTATAGTATGGTCATGACGGATGTCTTCCGCTCCTGCGCGTCCATTGTCGTCTTCCGACCGGCCGAAACACACTGTACGTCAGATCAGTGCGAAACGGCCTACGAGGTGTTGCTTCTGCATAAACCGCGCAAGAATGATGCGTGGCAATTGCCGCAGGGCGGAAGAGAAGCAGGGGAAACCATAGAAGAGGCTGCTGTACGTGAACTAAAAGAGGAAGCAGGATTAGAGGTAACGGTCATCGGGAAAAGTGCACAAGTGTACCAGTACGATTTTCCAGCATCCTACCGGCGTTTTCGTCCGGATCATGTTTGCGGACAGCGCATTGAATTTGTTTTTGCCATTCCCAAAGAATCGGCAACTGTCACGGTTGATGAAAAAGAAATCGATGGATATGTTTGGATACTTCCGCAAAAACTCTCCCGGTATCTGAAACGAGCAAAGTATCTGGAGATTGTGCGCAATCTTATTGATGAGGGTGTGTCCATTCTCCAGTCGTGCTCATGAAGATCCTCTCGCTCTCTCTTCAGAACTTTCGCAGTTTCCCGGATCTCACGATCAACTGGGCACAGGGGCAGCAGCATCTTCTTCTTGGACCGAATGGAGCAGGTAAAACCAATCTCCTGGAAGCTCTTGCTGTGCTTTCGCTCACACGGTCGTTTCTCTCTGTCGATGAGCAGGATGTTGTACTGTGGGGCGGGGATTTCTACCGTGTTCGCGGAGAGGTGGAAGATGACGAAGGACAAACGGGTACAGTGGAGGTTGTCAGTCAGTTCCTGCCGCGGAAGCAGAAGGCCTGTTTTATCAATGATGTACGAACGCCGATTTCCGATGCACTGGGGCATGTGCCAACGGTGACATTTCTTCCGCAAGATCTGGAACTCTTTGTCGGTTCCCCGGCGCTACGCCGCCGTTTTTTGGATGACATTCTCTGCCAGGTTTCACCGCAGTATTCCCGCGCGCTCTCGCAGTACCTCAAAATTCTGAAGCAGCGCAATTCCCTCCTGCGCAGGATTGCCGATGGCAACGCGCGCAGGGCAGATCTTGCGAGCTGGGATACGATGCTGGCGCAGGCAGGTGCGCGCATCGTTATAGGGCGTCTGGAGCTCATTGAAGTGTTCCAGTGTGCTTTGGGTTCAGAGATTCGTTCGCTTGGCGAGCAGTGGCAGGACATTCAGATGGTTTATACCCGTAAGGGAGATGCACGAGAAGAAGCAGAACTCTCTGAACAATTCTGCGCTCTCCTCCAACATTATCAGGATCGCGATGTTCTGCTGCAATCGACTACGGTCGGTCCGCACAGGGATGATTGGTCCCTTATGGTTGATGACCGTCCTCTGCAGACGTTTGCATCGCGCGGACAACAACGCACTGCGGTTTTGGCTCTGCTATTCCTTAAAGTCTCGTTCCTGGAATTGCGACGCGGGGAAAAGCCACTCGTCCTGCTCGATGATGTGTTCTCTGAACTGGATGATCACCATCAAGTTTCACTTTTGCAAACATTCGATGATTATCAGGTGTTTGTCAGTGCAACGCATGTCCCTCCGGAATTGCATGGAGCACAGATGTGGTGGGTAGGGGAGGGAAAGGTTGTTGCAAAAGCTTTTCAAAGCGCATAGTGCTATACCGCCTCATCGAACGAGTGTGAATGTATGCTGGTACAGACCAAAAAGAGCCAGCGCCAGTGCGTCTGCGGCATCGTCCGGCTGTGGAGTTTCTGTGAGTTTAAGTGTTCGTACGATCATATCCTGTACCTGCTTTTTGTCCGCACTGCCGTCTCCGGTTATGCAGGATTTCATCTGTAGCGGTGTCGGTTCCATAATGGGAATAGCGTGCTGAGCGACCGTTGCCAGGATTACGCCGCGTGCCTGAGCGACATCAATGGCTGTCCGCGCGTTCGTTGCAAAGAAGAGCTGTTCCACTACCGCCAGATCTGGTTGATTTGCATCAATATATGCTGCCAGATCTCTCTGGATTTCCAGCAAGCGTTCATACAGAGGCGTGCGCGGCGGTGTGGTGATTGTCAGCCAATCCGCATGCGCAATTGCGGTGCTAGATTCGGCTTCAATAAGCCCGATTCCCGTAGTAGCAAGGCCGGGATCAATGCCAAGGATACGCACGATATGAGCATGAATGTAGCAGAGAAGTCGCGCAAGTCCTCCTGATTGCTCAAAAGAGCTTTTTCTGCTATCCTATGAGGAAAACACACATTTTATGTCCAGAGTATTGCGCGCGCATCGGCACTTCCTGGCTGCACCCGTATTCGCGGTCCTGGTGACTCTCTCTGCCTTGCAGGGGTCTGCGGATCGTCAGGCGATGGTTCTTCCTTCGATGTTTCTCAATGACGAATCGTTATCCCGCGAGGTTATGCTCACTCATGGCGTGCAGGCGGTTCTCTTTCCCGGTGCGCGTGGAGAAGTGTCTGATGGTATACCGCGGATCACCGATGGGTCCATCCTCGTGTCATCTGCCGGATTGGCAGAAATGACTGTCGGAGGGATGAAGATGTTCATTCTTCAGGGAGCTGCGCATATTACGGTACAGGCGGAAACGGTTACCGTTGCTGCACTCACGGCACCACTTCTTGTTGATGCCGGTGGTCGCTATGTTCTGATCCCTGCCGGTATGCAATGGCGTGGCAATTCTCTGTTTTCTGAGAACGGAGCAGGTATAGAAGCATGGCAAAATGCACGTAAGATTACGGCAACGCCGGCACACTTCACGCGCAAACAATTCCAGCATCTTTTGACACTTTCTGCTCCGGATGAACAAGAAGAGAACTCTTCTGCTTTCAACAGAGAGCAGCAGGATTTGCATGATGACGTACAACGCCTGATCTCTTCCATTGGTCAGCCGGACTTTGCCCGTCTGCTCGTTGATGTGACGCAAGATGAACGTTTATGGCTCCTCACTCTCATCCATCCGGATTTCTACAAAGCAGCATGGGCGTTGCCTGTTAGCGTAAGCCCGGAAGCGCAGCGTACGGCGCTCTTTGTATTTCCGCAGGCAGACCGTGCATCAGAAGGTTTTGTACGGCCTGTGTATGACCTATGGCTCCACGATGCACTGGCATACCTGCATGCGCAGGATGATGCCGTGGTGCATGCGTTCGGTCAGATCCTGCAGACACAAGCCACGGAATTCCGAACACATGAATATCCTCTGCGCTC